>JALEJO010000061.1 GCA_022769365.1 Oscillospiraceae bacterium
TTTGCGTATGCTGAAAACAAGAATTTCAGATTTGCTTCCTGATTCAATCAAAACTTCATTTTCTAAAGTCTTGCCTTCTGATTGCATAGGATGGTTTTCTGCTGTTGGTCTGAGGTGATAATTTTTAGGATTGCTATAATAATTCTCAAACATAATGAATGAAATGTTCCAAGGTACATTTCATTAACATTTACTGATATATTTCTATCAGAAAATTCATTTGTAATTCTCGTCAGAAGCTCCTTAGCTGCTTTTTCAGCAAATGTTGCAATAAATATGTTCTCAGGTTTTACTCCACATTCTTCAATTAAATATATTGCTCTTTGAACAAGCGTATATGTTTTTCCAGTACCAGGACCAGCAGTAATAAGAACAGGTCCATCAACTGTCGATATAGCTAAACATTGACCTTCATTTACATTTCCAAAATCAAACAAAACTTTTCCCCCTATCTATATTTATATCAATTAAAATAAGTATAGTGAACGCATAAATAAATTTAATTTTGATTTATTGCAAGGCTGTTTTATATAAGTAAATCTGTAGCTTAATTTTTGAAAATAAAAACACTATTTGCGTTCACTATATTTATATTAAAGTGGACTATTGTGTAGTATATTATTTTCGTAAAGAAGTCATTGCGACGATATGATTATTCTATTATTGTCATCGGATTAGTAATATCTCCAGCCCAGATGTCGTCTATATCTTATCTATTTTATTTTTAATTACTACTGTTATTATTTTTGCCTCCGTATATAGCGTAATATTGTACTATCAATTTTATTATATCACCTTTTTGTGTAAAATGTCAATATTTTTATTTAGATTTGAAGTCTTTTTCTTGTCGTTACCAATCAAAATAAATTAAATTCACCTCATTACCTCACTATTTTATATATAGAGAGAAATCGAAAATTAAACTGCTACTGAGCCGTTGTTATAGTCAACAGCGTATCAAACCGACAAAATTTTTGATAAAAAAATCCCAGATACCCCTGTGTTTAAAGGAGTATCTGGGTTTTCGTAACATTTACGATTATGTGTTTTTGTTTGGTGGAGCCGATGCGTACAGTGGTATAATCAATTATTCGCAACCTTTAACAATGGGAAAAGCCCATAGAATCAGACTTTATGGTATTTTGGGCATTAATCAGTTTAACTTGGTTACGGTAAATAATTGATTTAACTGGGTTACGGTCAAAAAAATCTCGTATACTGACTTTCATTTCAGCATAAAGAATTCACTATGTATAATGTCCAAAAAATTATTTGTGTTCTTGTGCACATCAGATAAAATCGTGAAACATTTTTTAATATCTTGACAACATAATCACAATATGATATACTATTACGAATAATCCTTATTTGTCTAATACGCATAAAAAAACTAACAAAAAACTATTAATGGAGGTCTGCATATATGTTAAAGGAAAAAATACTTTCAGCTTTTATAGCAGGAGCTTTTCTGATTTCAGGAAACTGTTTTCATTTACCCAAAGTCAGTGCAGAAATAACTTCAAGAGTTTCTGTACATGACCCTTCAATTATAAAAGACCCAGTTTCAAAACAGTATTATGTATTTGGCTCTCATATTGACGCTGCCAAAAGCTCAGATTTACAAAACTGGAATAGTTTTACAAACGGCTATACAACTCCTAATAATGTGGAATTCGGAGATCTATCTGCAAATCTGAAAAAAGCATTTGACTGGTCCGGAGAAAATCTGGAAGACTGCAAGGGTGGTTTTGCAGTTTGGGCTCCTGATGTAATATGGAATCCCGAATATGTAAACACTGATGGCACAAAGGGTGCGTATGTAATGTATTTCTGCACATCATCTACATATATCCGTTCAGTAATCTGCTATGCGGTGTCAAAAAATATAGAAGGTCCTTATCAGTTTGTTGATACTCTTATCTACACTGGTTTTACAGCAAATGACCAGTATGTTTCAAGCGATACTAAAAATGTCAACAAGAAATATACTTCTACTAATATTGACGAACTTATTGCATCAGGAGAAGTAACCTATAATTCAGACTGGTTCAACGAAAACAATTACAATAACAACGCTTTCCCAAATGCAATTGACCCGACAATTTATTATGATACTGACGGAAAAATGTATATGGTTTACGGTTCATGGTCGGGAGGTATTTTTACACTTGAAATAGACCCGAAAACCGGTAAATGTATTCATCCGAAAACGG
>JALEJO010000104.1 GCA_022769365.1 Oscillospiraceae bacterium
CACGAGAATTATCTTCGCTGTAAATATCAACGAATGCCCCAAAATTAGTTATATTTTTTACTGTTCCACTATATACTTTTCCCTTTTCAAGGTTCATACTATTTTTCCTCTTATTCTTTCAATCAGTTATGAGATTTATCGTAAAATCTGATTTCATCAGGATATGCATAGCCGTACTTTTCAATAGCAAGTTTTTCCATATAACTTTCTATATCGCTGCTGTTTAAAGTAAGGTTAAGTTCTTCATTTTTAACCTGAAGTTCTTCTATCTGCTGTTGAAGCTGATTATATTTTTTCTCTTTTTCAGCAACTGAAGAACGAAGATAAACAGTCATTGCAATGCATCCGATAAATGCAAGGGCTATTGTTATTCTGATAATCAGTCTGACCACAAAATTTTGTTTTACGATCATTTCGGCGGTTTCTTCACCGACTATTTTTTTATCTTTTCCATAGCTGTTTTCTGTTTTAGCCATAGCAAACTTCCTTTCTTAAATTTTACTTCTACACCCTTATATTATACAATAAAAGTGTATTGCATATCAAGCAGTTTTTTATTTATTTTTTATTTTATTGTTATTTTTAGCATTTCTCACAATTTTTTTACAGCAAATGCACATTAAACATATCATTTTTTTAATCATACAAAATATAGAAATTACTATTTTCTTTATGTATATTCCAAGTGTAAATTCCCATAGCAAAAATCCCGACATATTACCGATTGTATAATAAAATCTGTATGAACCTTCAGAGAAAAAGAAACTAAAAAATCTTAAATATAAAATATAAAGCAAAACAAAAAATATAATTGAAAAAACAGACAGTATTTTTCTTTTTTGAACTGTTCCATATATAAAGTCAAAGAAAAATCCTAAAATGTAGCCTGCAAAAACTGAAATCAGAAATAAAAATATCTGCATATAATTCAAAGCTGAAAGCTGACCAAAAGATATATCAGAAAACAGAAAATAATTTAATATAATCATCTGAAAAGCCTTTTTATAAAGTTTTCATTTTCATTTTTTCTTCTGTCGCCATATCTTAAAGTCCATATTTCACCGCTTACAGACATATTACCTGTTTCTGTGTTTGCTGTGTGCATTTTAAGATTTTTCCCTCTTATAACAAGTTCACCTTCAATTGTTTTCAAAATTATTATTTTATCGTCGTAGCAGTCTATTTCTGTAACACCTGATATTGAAAGTGACTCTCTGTTTTCAAGAATAACGCTATGTGTTCCCATATTTTTAACTCCATTCTGACTTTTTACTTAAAATGTATGCGTCAGGAATTAAAAATATTACTTACAAGTTACTTCTTTTCTTCCTCTTCATCAAACTGCAAATTGCTGTTTGAACCATTGTTGCCATTGTCGGCTGTTATGGTTTCTGTATGCTGAATATTTAATTTATAAAAAGCCGCTGCTGCATCCGCAGGACTACTTGCCATTGATGCTGAACCATAACCCGCTGCAAGAACAGCAAAAACAGCTGCTGCACAGCACATTGATGTTAAACTTTTTTCTTTTTTTGCCATTATAAACACTCCTTTGTGGGAAATAGTTTTTATTTTTTCTATGGTATTATTATACAATGCGAATATGAAAATAATATGATAAACAAGAGGAAAAATAAGGAATTATATCTGATAAACCAAAACAAAAAAAGAACCTGCCGAAAGCAGGTTCTTTAAAATATTTTTATTGATTAATTAGTTTCAGGAATAATCGGAAGCTGTGATTCTTCATAAGTTCCTACAATAACTTTAAGTATTGTAAGTGTATCATTTGCATCAGCAGTTCCGTTTTTATAACAGTCTGCATTCGCAATTGCACGGTCTGAAAGTGTTGCACTATTTACAAGATACTTATTAAGAAGAACAGCATCAGCTATTGATATATCTCCATCAAGATTAACATCACCATAATGAACAGTTGAATCATCATCTGAAGATGACTCTGTTTCTGATGGTTCTGTAGATGATGTTTCTGTTACTTCTGTGATTTCTGTAACAGTTGTTTCAGTTGGCTTGACATCTGTTGAAACTGTTGTTTCAGTAACTTCAGTGGGAGTTGTTGCTGTTGACTCTGTTGTTACACTTGCTGTTGTTTCTGTAGCAGGTTCTGTTGATGTTTCTTCATCTGTTTCTGTTGTAGGTTCAGTTTCAGAAGAGCCCTTGTAGAGGTCCTTAGGGAGTTCATCAAGAGTTATACAATAATCACTCTGATACATTTCTTTAAGATCATCTGGATTGTTCTTATCTGCATTCATAAGATGATCGCCGTACCATGGGCAGAAATAAAGCCATGCAGCGTGTTCAACTTCAAGATTTTCAAGGCTTGGAACTGTGTCGTTTTCTGCCATTGAAACCATTTTGTTGTTATTTACAAAGTCAACAAGTGTATAGAAGATTGATGTTTCAGCATCAAGGTTCGGACCTGATGATTTGCCGTCGTGTCTGTTGTATTCAGTGTTGTACTTGTCGTAACCAACTATATCAACATAGTCATCGCCTGCATACCACTGAATTGAATCAGGTGACCATGCATAAAGATTCTGTTCCCAAATAATATTGTGAAGTCCATATTCATCTGTAAGTTTATTGTAGAGGTACTTCCATATTTCAACATATGTTTTAGCACCTGCTTTACCCCACCAGAACCATGAAGCACTACCATCTGTGTTAGGGTTACCTTCTGCTTCGTGAAGAGGTCTTAAAATTATCGGAACGCCTGCGTCCTGTAATCTTCCAAGCTGTTCTGCAAGGTCTTTGATTGCAAGGTTGAAGTATTCATTTTCCTTTGTTCCTTCAACAATTGCATCAGCTGTTTTAAAGTCAGATGTAACGCCGTATGTACACTGTTTCCAGTCAACTTCATCACCTATTTTGTAGCTGCTGAAATCAATAGGAACATTGATATGCCATGAAGCAGTTGCAATGCCGCCTCTTTCGTTTACCCATTCAATACATCTTTCAGTTGTGTTGTCGTCCCAGCCATAAAGCGGATTATAGTTCATAAAATCAAATCCACGAATTGCAGGATATTTTCCTGAAAGGTCTTTTATGAATTCAAATTCAAGTTCAGGGTTGCCGTCATTACCGCCGCCATATATTTCTTGCTGACCTGAAATTATATGCTTTCCGTAAACACTTGTAAGATATTTCATAAGGCTCTTTGTCTGTGAAGTAGCCTTTGAATCTGAAAGTGTTGAAGAAAGTGAACTGAAATCAGGGAATTCCGCTTCTGAAACTGTAACTGAGTCTATTGCACAATAGCCATACTTATTAACAAAAGCAATTGTGTTTTCGCCCTTGTTGAGTCTTCTCATACCGAAGCTGAAATCTGTCCACTTATCAGAATAAGGCATAGATGTTGTATATTCAATGCCGTTTATCTGAATTGTCTGCTGACGGCTTGTCTTGTCAAGTATCTGTGCACTTCTTGCTGTTATATCATACATACCGTCTTCAGGTACAGTCACTTTGAAATATAAAGTACTGCTGTTTAAATAAGCAAAACCTGTGCCTGTATAGCCCGGAAGCTGATTTTCATAGATAGAAGTCCAGACCTGTGTTTCCGTTCTGTTTTCATCAAATGTTTTGTAGTCACTTGATGATGTTGTGAACATATCTTCACCCTCTATTGTATATGGGAATGAAGTTGTTTCTTCTTCAGCTGCATTTACATTAAATGCAGATGAAACAGTCAGTGCAGTTGCTGAAACAGCCGCAGCTGACAATAAAGATACGATTCTTTTAAATTTCATACTTATGCATACTCCTTTGCAAAAAACTATTTTATATATTATACCATAATAAAATTGTAATGTCAATCGTTTTTTTGTAAAATATCAACACAAATTGAAACTTTGATATTTTAAAATTCACCTCAAACTTACGAATATTTCGGATATATGGGTGTATGAATTAATAAAATAAAGATTTTAAAATAAATTCAGTTTGTTTTAATTTGAAATTAACATTTATATGTTATCATAATAGTACAAAATATTTATGCAATGACGCGTATCACGATTATTTAATTATAGTCGTGGTGCGCTTTTATTTTTAGGAGGTCAAAAAAATGGATAAAATAGACACAATGCTTGTATCACTTCTTCAGAAAAATGCAAGGGCATCTTTAAAGTATCTTGCATCAAAAGTATTTCTTTCAACTCCTGCCGTTTCGGCAAGAATAGAAAAACTTGAAAAACAAGGCATTATAACAGGATATTCTGCTTCAATTAACTCTCAGAAGCTTGGTTATCACATAACAGCGTTTATAAACCTTGAAATATCAGCAAATCAGAAATCAAAATTTTACCCTTTTATAGCTGATTGTCCTAATGTGCTTGAATGTGACTGTGTAACAGGCAATTATTCTATGCTTATAAAAGTTGCTTTTCCTTGCACAGAAGACCTTGACGACTTTATTGGTGAACTTCAGACATATGGAAACACTTCAACACAAATTGTTTTTTCAACTCCGGTTGAAAGACGTGATATTCATATTGATGAACCAAAAGACATTTTATGATTTTTCAAATTCCTTTGAATTTTTTCTTTTTCCAATGGTGAAAATGCCAAAATTCAAGCATTTTCACCATAATATAACAAATTCAAATTATTTTTTTAGTCAAATCTACAAATTATGACTTAATGTATTGACATATCTGTTTCTTTGTGATATAATATATATCGTTGTCACGGCAGTGTTACAGCAATACCGAACAACACAAACGCAAAGAAGCGTTTGAAAATAATTTTTGATGCGAGTGTGCTGGAATTGGCAGACAGGCACGTTTGAGGGGCGTGTGCTTCGGCGTACGGGTTCAAGTCCCGTCACTCGCACCAACGCATTTTTTGCCTACATTTTATATTGATTTTGAGAGCCTTTTTGGTTCTCTTTTTTTATTTTCAATTTAATATTTAATTTTAAAACAAAACCGCCGCAAGATCTAATCCTGCGGCGGTTTGCTTATATTTAAGAAAGGAAGGTAATTTACAAAATTTATTTTAATTTAAGTGCCAAATATCTTTGTTATATTCTGCAATTGTTCTGTCTGATGAGAAATATCCAGCACAGCTTATGTTGATAAGCATTTTCTTTGCCCATTCTGTTCTGTTATTATAATCAGAATAAGCCTTTTCTTTTGTTTCAACATATTCCTCGAAATCAGGGAATGTCATAAACCAGTCTTTTGAAATAAGTTCGTGACTAAGTCTTTCAAGTCTTTCCTTGTTTCCGATTTCAAGAAGTTCTTCGCCTGTTATGAAGTCAACTGCTTCCTTTATAGCTTCGCTCTTTTCGTAATAATCTTTTGCCTTATAGCTTCCGTCAGCATATCTCTTTACAACTGTTTCACTGCTGTCACCAAAGATATAAATATTTTCATCTCCGACAAGGCTGTGAATTTCAACGTTTGCACCATCTTCCGTTCCAAGAGTAACAGCACCGTTAAGCATAAATTTCATATTGCCTGTTCCGCTTGCTTCCTTTGATGCAAGTGAAATCTGTTCTGAAATATCGCAGGCAGGTATAAGATGTTCTGCATTTGTAACATTATAGTTTTCAACCATAATAACTCTGAGATATTTATTAACTTCAGGGTCATTATTTATAAGTTCCTGCAAGCAAAGAATAAGGTGAATTATATCCTGTGCAATTATATATGCAGGTGCAGCCTTTGCCCCGAAAATAATAGTTACAGGTGTTTCAGGTTTCTTACCTGACTTTATTTCAAGATACTTATGAATTATATAAAGTGCATTCATCTGCTGACGCTTATATTCATGAAGTCTTTTTATCTGAATATCAAAGATTGTATTTGTATCAATGTCAATATTCTGTGTCTTTTTAAGGAATGATGCAAGTTCTTTCTTCTTTTCGTCCTTTATTTCAAGGATTTTTGCAAGAACCTTTTCATCATCAACATATTTTTTAAGATTTTCAAGTTCATCTGCATTTTTCTTCCAGCCATCACCTATAAGAGATGTGATGTATTCAGCAAGTTCAGGGTTGCAGTGCATAAGCCAACGGCGGAATGTTATGCCGTTTGTCTTGTTGTTGAACTTTTCAGGATATATTTCATAGAAATGATGAAGTTCATTTTCTTTAAGAATATCTGTGTGAAGTTTTGCAACACCATTTACGCTATGACTGTAGTGAATGTCGATATGTGCCATATGAACAGTATCGCTTCTGTCGATTATTGCAACTTTTTCGTTGTCGAACTTTCTTCTTACCTTATCATCAAGAATTTCAATGATAGGAATAAGCTGAGGAACAACTTTTTTAAGGTAATCAATACTCCATTTCTCAAGTGCTTCCGCAAGAATTGTATGGTTTGTATATGCACATACATTTGTTACAATTTCAATTGCATCATCAATGTCAATTCCTCTTTCAACAAGAAGTCTGATAAGTTCAGGAATTACCATTGTAGGGTGTGTATCATTAATCTGAATTGCTGCATAGTCTGCAAGGTCATAAAGATTGCTTCCCTTTGCAATGCATTCATCAAGAATAAGTCTTGCACCGCAGCTTACCATAAAGTATTCCTGATAAATTCTAAGGAGTCTTCCTGCTTCATCACTGTCATCAGGATAAAGAAACAAAGTTAAATTCTTTGCAATTTCATTTTTGTCAAAGTCAATTCCCGATTCAACTATTGTTTCATCAACTGTTTCAACATCAAACAAGTGAAGTTTATTTGTGTTGTTACAGTAACCTGTTACATCTATATCATAAAGTCTTGCATTAACTGAAACATTCTTAAAATCAATTTTATATGTTTTATCTGTCTTTGTAAGCCAGCTTTCATCTTCAAGCCATACATCAGGAGTTTCTGTCTGCTGATTATCTTCAAACTTCTGTCTGAAAAGTCCGTAGTGATATTTAATTCCAACACCATCGCCATTAAGTCCGAGTGTTGCAATTGAATCAAGGAAACAAGCTGCAAGTCTGCCAAGACCGCCGTTGCCGAGTGATGGTTCAGGTTCAGCGTCTTCTATTGTACAAATATCTCTTCCTGCATCTTTGAGCTGTTTTTTAACATCATCATAAAGTCCAAGGTTGATAAGGTTGTTTGAAAGAAGTTTACCTATCAAAAATTCAGCTGAAATGTAGTAAAGTTTTTTCTTTCCTTTTTTGCTGTCATCAGCCTTTTTTTCTGCTTCTTTCTTGACTTCTTCAAGAAGAGCAAAATATATTTCTCTGTCGGAACAATCCTGAATATTTTTATTATATTTAGCGTTAAGTACTTCGTTTAAATTCATTTTAATCTTTTCCTTTCGTTTTTGCATTTTTAAATTATATATGCCCAGTATCCAAAACACTTGACATATCTTTACTTTGTATGATAATATTATATCAGATAAAAAATATTTTTTCTTGTATTATAATAATATAAATTTGCACAATACTATCCTAAATTGATTTATCGGAGGTAAATATGGACTCAAAACAATATAATACATACCACGAAAAAAAATCGCATACTGAACCTGATTTTCCATACAATACTTATTTATGCACAATCCCGTTTGATTTTCCGTCAGTCAGCATACATTGGCATAATGAAGCTGAAATAATTGCTGTAAAAAAAGGAACAGGAATAGTAAATGTAAATTTCAGTTCATATAAAGTAAATGAGGGTGAATACGTTTTTATCCTCCCCGGACAGCTTCATTCAATTTCACAATTTGAAAACAGTAAAATGGAATATGAAAATATTATTTTTGAAAAAAATTTTGTTGCAAATTCAAATGATATAACAAGCCATATTATTTTATCCATTCTTTCAGGAGAATATGATACTAACACAATAATAGACCAATCGGTTTCTTATTATAAAGAATTTGACAATATAATAAAATATATCGACAATCTTTGCAGTAAAAAATCAGCAGGTTATCAGGTTGCAGTAAAAGGAAAAATTTTTGAATTATTTTATCTTCTTATTTCAAATCATAAAAAAACAGAATCAACACGCAATAATACAGAATACGAAAAAATCAAAAAAATATTTGATTATATATGCGAAAATTATGCAGAAAAAATATCTGTTAAAGATGCCGCTGATATATGCTGTTACAGCAGTTCATATTTTATGAAATTTTTCAAACAGACAACAGGTATGGGTTTTATTGAATATTTAAACAGTTACCGCCTTGAAACAGCCGCACAAATGCTCTCAGCTTCAAATGATAATATACTTGACATTGCCGAAAAAACAGGCTTTGATAACCTTTCATATTTTAACAGAAGTTTCAAAAAAAAGTTCGGATTAACTCCGGGGCAATACAGAAAAAAGATTAAAAGATAAATCAATATATGCATTTTAAACAAAAAAAAGTACAAAAGTATGAAATTATAGTCAAATATACAAAGTTTCAAAAAATAAAAAAAATTTTGCAACGATTTGCCCTGTTTTATGGTATTATATATGTAAGGTAATTTTTGGGTAACTTCAAAAGTTTAAGAAAAAATTTTAAATTAAAGGAGATTAAAAGCAATGAACATTAAAAAGTTAACAGCTGCACTTACAGCTATAACACTTTGTGCGTCTGCTATGCCGTTCAGTATTGCATCTTATAATTATTCTGTAAATACTGCAACAGCGGCAGAAGTTGGCGGATTTGATAATAATATCCCTGCTGACAAACTCCCTGAATGGGTTCCAAAATCATATGACAGTGCAAAAGAATATATGTCAAAGGTTGACACTTCATCTCTACCGAATGAAGTAAACTTTTCTTATGCCGCAGGTTATATTATGTTTGTATGGCACGTTAAGCCTGAAAATAACCACGGTTTTCTGTTTTCAACAGATATAGCAAAATATGCGGTTGGTCAGGCAAGTTCAACAAACAAATATGAATATTTCAGTCAGGACGGAACAGATGAATATGTTGTTTTTGTTTACAACTACACACAGATAAGCCAGAAGGCATATGCTGCATCTCATCTTTATATCTACAACAATGAACAGAAAGAAACTTCAGGCAGATATATTCTTAATGCTTCAGTTGACACAGACCTTTCTTTCAATCCAATAAGTTTGACATACAAAAAAAGTATGACAGCAAATGACTGGGAAAAAATTGCAAATAACGGCGGTGCGGCTGTAGTAGACAATAATGTTTGTCTTGCGTTTGACAAGTCACTTGGAAGTACAAAACTCACTGTCAATGGTGCTGTAAAAGCTATGGCACAGACTTCAAAAGCATCTGACACTGGCAAATATTACAACATATTCAATTATGAACCGACTGAACCTGGAAAACTTAAATTTGTTGTTGAAATAACAGACTCAAACGGAAAAACAACAACTAAAACAATAAATCTTGTTGTTGATTCAAATATGAATGTATCTCAGGATAATTCAGGTTCAGATGAAGACAAAGACGAATTTTCATGGCTTCCAAAAACTTTCGCCGATGCAGAAAATTTCATCTCAACAAATGGAAATGTAGCTGTTTCAGAAGATTATGTTGTGCTTGCAACTAAATATGGTCAAGGAACAAACTATAAACTTGAACAGTCAACAGATTATGGTGACTTCGAGAATTTTGAACTTGTAAAAGAAACAACTGTTACAGAAGGTGATAACGTTGATGACGGCAATGCTGTTAATTTCAAAGTTTACAAACCTAAAAATGCATCAGATTCATATCTTGAATGGAAAGCAACCGACTATTCAGGAAGCAGTCTTTTCAACATTTATTTTGCAGATGTTACAGTTGACAGCAATCTTAAAATAAAACTCAACTCTGAAAGCGATAGTTCGTGGTATCCTACTGACGTAAATTCCGCACAGGCATTTATGGAAAAATATCCTACAGGCGGTTCAGTTGGAAATACAGCCTGCTATGTTTCAAAAGATGTTTTAAGTATAACGAACAAACAACTTTTCTCAAACTTTAACATCAAGAACTACAAATATTATGGCGGTTATACAGTTACTCTTATAAAAGCCACTGACGGAGAAACAGGCAGTGACGAATTATATCTTTCATATGAAAACAAAACAATGACTTTATCTGTTGAATCTGATTATGACGAAGCAACAAAAACAACAAGTTGCAAGATAACAAACATAAAAGAAAAAGAAGATTTCGATGAAAACAGCATAACTTTTGAAAAAGTAGATAATTTGTACAAAAAATACGGAAATTCTGTCTTTTTAGAAGGTATGGCATTCTTTATTGTTCCGATAGAAAATGGAAAATCTGCACCTGAACTTAAAACAACAGGCAGCGGAAAATCAACAAAAAAATTTGAAAAAACAGTAACAGACGGAAACACTACATATGCAGTTTATGTTCTTGTGGCCGCAGGTGAAGGTGACGTTAATGTTACAATTCCTTTGGATGACAAGAAAGCACTCAAAGCATACCTTCTTGTTGAAAAATCAGATTCAGAAGAATTTGCCTATAAATTTGTAACAAATCCTAACCCTACAGAAGAACCAACAACAGAACCTACTACAGGTTCAGACGTTGTTATAACAGTTGTTAGCGGTGATGTAAATCTTGATAACGATGTTACAATTGCTGATGCTGTATTGCTTAACAAGTATCTTGTAAAGAGTGCAACTCTCAACGAGGCACAGGAAGCCGCCGCTGACGCTTACTATGACGGCAAATTGGATTCAACTGATACACTTACAATACTTAAATTTATTGTTGGTACATACGATCAGCTTCCACAGAAACCTTAAAAATATTACACAAAAAACAATTGCATAATATGTTAAAAACAACAAATCGTGTCAATTCAGGTTGACACGATTTTCTTTATGTAGTATAATATAATCATATCATTAATTAATAATTTATCTATTATATGATAACTTAAAATTAACTTAAATAAATCTTAAATCAATTTGAAAGGAACTGATTTTATTGAAAAAAATTATCTCTGCTTTATTGGCATCAATTATGTGTGTTTCTTTATGCATTCCAAATAATTTTACGTACGCTGAAACTGTTGAAAATGATTTTTCAGAATTTATAAATTATGATTTAAATGATACTGATTTGCTTTCTGAAACAGAAGATTCAACTGAAAATAACTTTGAATACTGTCAGGAATATTTTTATCAGCAACTTGATTCAACAAATAAATATTGCTATGAAAAATTTCTTGAAAACTGGTCAAAACCAACTGATACTGCATTAACTTTAAGCATACAGCCGATTGAATATACAGTTGTTTCATCTTCCAAAAATGAAAACTGGTCAGACGAAGAAATAAAAAATATTGAAAAACTTGCAATGAAAACATTTTCAAGCGGTCTTACCGCACTTCTGCTTGACTATCCTGAAATATTTTGGATTGATACAAAAAATATACAATTCGCATACGGATATACTTTAAGAAGAACTTTAAGCGGCGAAAGACATCTTTACATAACAGCCATTAAAATTCAACCAAGCATACCTTTGAATTATACAGAGGGAGAATCAGACAGTGAACTTGAAAATGCCCTTACTGCCTATGATAATTTTAATGAAACTCTTGAAAATATAGAAATAGCAGGTTCAAATGATTATGAAAAAATAAAAAGTATATATTATTACATTGCATCATCTTCAACATACAATTCAAAGTCAGAATACAATCCGAGTTCGGCAGGAAGTGTTCTTCTTGAACCGCATTATGCGGTATGCGAAGGATATGCACACGCTTTTAAGCTTCTATGCGACAGAGAAAATATTCCGTGTGTAACTGTTGCAGGAAATTATGAAGCATCAACAAATTCAGGTCATGCGTGGAATGAAGTTTATATTGACGGCAATTGGTATGGTGCTGACATCACCTGGGACGACACTGATGGCGACGATATTCTTACATACAAATATTTATGCAAAGGAAGCAAAAGCTTCTCTAAATACCACACACCGGGTTCTGTGTATATGTTTATGGACTTTGTTTATCCTGACCTAACTGAAAATGATTATTCAGAACAAATCGAAACGACAGAACCAACAACTGAAACAACATCTGAAATAAGTACTTCAATTTCAGAAACTTCATACGAAACAACATCAGAAACTGAAAGTACAAGCGAAACAATTATCACAATAATTTATGGTGATGTAAACTGCGACAACAGCATAACTATTTCAGACGCTGTACTGCTGAATAAATATCTTGTAAACAGTGCTTCTCTTTCAGAAAATCAGCTAAAAAATTCAGATGCATTTTCTGATAACAAAATTAATTCATCTGATACACTTGCCATTTTAAAATATATTGTTGGTTCAGTTGATTCTCTTCCGATTACAGAATAAAAAAATCTCCCTATCAAGGGAGATTTTTTCTATATATTTCCTGTTGTCTTTAAAAGCCATACCCAAAAAGTAAGAGTTACACAAGAAAAAAGTGTTGTTAAAACTATGATATTTGATGATAAAACGTGGTCATTATGCATATTTTTAGACATTATGTAACCTGATGGTGTGGCAGATGATGCAAGCATAATCAAAACTGCAACAAGCTGGTCATTTTTAATTCCAAGCGATATTGCAATTGGAAGAAAAACAGCAGGCAATGCCATAAGCTTAACAACCGATGCCACAATAGACGGTTTAAGTTTTGCAGTTGCATCTTTAAAATTAAATGCACCACCGATTGAAAGAAGTGCGACAGGCGTTGCAGTCGCCGCAACGGAAACAACCGCCTTATTTAAAATAACAGGCAATTCAAACTGAAACAGTGCAAACGGAAAACCGCAAAAAATCCCAAGTATTATCGGATTTGTTACTATTCCCTTTAAAAGTTTAAGTATAAGTTTTTTACCCTTTTCCTTGTTTTCTGATGAACCGAAAGTAAGTATTATAACTGAATAAATATTAAACAATGGAACAGCCGCAAGTATCATCATAGGTGCCTGACCTGCATCACCATAAATATTTTCGACAAGTGCAATTCCAAGTACGGCAGCACTTCCCCTTGAACAGCCCTGAGCAAATGCCCCGACTTTGCTTTTATCTTTCATAAATATCATAGACAAAACCCAAGGTATTAAAAACATTGCAGTTGTTGCAAGCATACAGAATAAAATAAATTTAATATCAAATTCCTGTTTTAAATCCATTGAAGATATATCTTTAAAAAGCATAAGCGGAAGTGCAACTTTAAAAACAAATTTATCTGCAACAGATAAAAAACTCTCATTAAACATTTTTATTTTTCTTAGGAAAAATCCAAGTGCTATAATCAAAAAAAGCGGTATTGTTGCGTTTACACTAAAAATAAAATTAGACATTTTTTCTCCAGCAAACAAAAAAGCGAAGAACAGAATTTTCTTCGCCTTTTTTATAAAAATTTTGTTCTTCTATTAGAATGTTATTTCTTCAACCATTGCATAGAGTTCATCTTCGTATGGCTTCTTCATTGAAAGTGCTTCCTGAATATCGAAGTCAACGATTTCACCCTTCTGCATACCAACTACTCTGTTGCCCTTACCCTGTTCGAGAAGGTTAACAGCATAGTGACCCATTCTGCTTGCAACAACTCTATCCTGAACTGTTGGTGAGCCACCTCTCTGAACGTGACCGAGAATAGTTGCTCTTGTTTCGATTCCTGTCTTTTCCTGAATCATTGTTGCGATTTCGTTTGAATGACCAACACCTTCTGAAACAACGATGATGAAGTTCTGTCTGCCCTTCTTACGAAGTTCAAGCATCTTCTTTGCAATTGCATCAAGATCATATGGCTTTTCTTTTGTGATACATTCAATAGCACCGCAAGCAATAGCTGTATTTACTGCTATGTAACCTGCATTTCTGCCCATAACTTCAACAACACTACATCTGTCGTGTGACTGTGATGTATCTCTTAATTTATCTGTCATTTCAACAGCTGTATTCATAGCTGTGTCATATCCAATTGTATATTCTGTGCACGCAATATCGTTATCGATTGTGCCAGGAAGACCAACGCAGAGAATACCTCTTGCTGAAAGGTCAGCAGCACCTCTGAATGAACCGTCACCGCCGATTACAACGATACCTTCAAGTCCGAGCTCTTCGCACTTTGCCTTAGCCTTTTCAAGACCTTCTTCTGTACGGAATTCCTGACTTCTTGCTGTGTAAAGAATTGTACCGCCTCTGTGAATTATATCAGATACGCTTCTTGCGTCCATTTCATAAATGTCACCTGTGATAAGTCCGCAGTAACCTCTGTTAATACCATACACCTTCATGCCTTTTGAAAGAGCTGTTCTTACTACTGCTCTTACAGCTGCATTCATGCCCGGAGCATCTCCGCCACTTGTTAATACACCAATTGTCTTAATCATAACCAATTAACTCCTTATTCTTAGTTTATAATAATGAAAAATTATTAAACTTTCTTGCAGGTACAAACATACCTATTACTATTTTACTACATTGTAGAAATTTGTCAAGGGTTTTTTTGAAATTTTAAGATTTTATACGCAATTTTAAATAATATCTTACCCTATCCAGCCGATTTTTTTGTTATTTATAATTTTTTTAAGTTCTTCAACCATTTTTTCAGTTATCGCAACACCTTTTATATCTTTTGGTTTCACATATTTTCCCGAATCAACAAGATAAAAAACAGGTTCTGCACTTCCGTTATATTTCTTCAATACACTCATAATATCAGGAAGTATTTTTTTATCATTTTCAGATATTTTTATGCAGAGTTTTCCTCTTTGCATAACTTCTTCAATTTTATCAATTGCGATAATGGAATTTACAACAATACTTGTTGTTTTCTCCTTAATATCGAGTTTTCCTCTTATAAAAACAAAATTATTTTCTTTCAGAACAGATGATGTTATTTTGAAAAGATTAGGAAAAACAACTCCGTCAAAGTTGCCTGCACCGTCACTACATTCAAGAAAACACATTTTTTCTCCGCTTTTTGTTGTGTGTAGTTTTATGCTTGTAATTTCACACATAACAGAAATTATCTTGCCGTCAAAACTTTCATTCTGAACAAATTTAACTGCATCTGTACAGTGTGCCGTTTCACGAATCCAGCCATATTTTTCAAGTGGATCACCGCTTAAATATATTCCTGTAACTTCTCTTTCCATTTCAAAAAATGTCATATTATCATATTCTTTAAGTTCAGGATAGTCATATTTAAAAAAGCTTTCCGTTTCACTTCCGCCAAATAAATCAAGCTGACCTTCTATCTGCTGTGACTTATTATTTCTCACTAAATGACATACATCATCTGCACATTCTATCATTTGTCTTCTATTTTCGGGAAAACAATCCATAGCACCTGATTTTATAAGATTTACAACTGCCTTTTTATTGAACTCATTTCCCTGCATTCTCATACAAAAATCGGTAAGATTTGCATAAATTCCGTTCTTTTCTCTTTCAGCAATTATTTTTTCAATAAATCCCTGCCCGATTGATTTTATTGCCAGCAATCCGAAAACTATATCTTTTCCGCTTCTTTTAAAAAATATTTCGCTTTTGTTTATATCAGGTCTTATAACCTTAACCCCGTCAGATTTGCATTGAGATAAATAAATAGTCAGTTTATCGGACCAATATATAACACTGTTCATAAGTGCCGCCATATAATCAGCATAATAATGCTTTTTTAAATATGCAGTTCTATATGCAAGATAGGCATAAGATGCGGCGTGCGATTTATTAAAAGCGTAAGAAGCAAACCCCGACATTTCATCAAAAAGTTCATTTGCTGTTTTTTCATCAACACCATGTGCAACAGCACCTGTACAATTTTCGTCACCTTTTATTCCATAAAGAAAAACTTCCCGTTCCTTTTGCATAACATCGTGCTTTTTCTTTGCCATTGCACGTCTTACAAGGTCGGCCCTTCCATACGAATAACCTGCTATTTTTCTGCATATTTCCATAACCTGTTCCTGATAAACAATACAGCCGTAAGTTACATCAAGTATAGGTTTTAGAAGCGGTGTTTTATACGTTATAAGTTTAGGATTATGCCTGTTTTTTATATATTTTGGAATAGAATCCATAGGTCCTGGACGATACAAAGATATAACAGCTATTATATCTTCTATGCTTTCAGGCTGAAGCCGTTGCAGAACTTTTCTAAGTCCTTCACTTTCCATTTGAAAAACACCTGTTGTATCACCATCTGATAACATTTCATAAGTTGCTTTATCATCAAGCGGAATTTTTTCAACATCAAATGTTTTGTCATATTCCGCAATACTTTCACAGCATTCTTTTATAACAGTTAAATTTCGCAGTCCCAGAAAATCAAATTTCAAAAGTCCCAAAGATTCAATTGAATCCATAGGATATTGAGTCATAACAAGTGAATCACTATCCGATTTTTGCAACGGAACAAGTTCTGTTATAGGGTTTGCAGCGATAACAACCGCTGATGCGTGAGTTGAAATATGTCTTGGCATATTTTCAAGCTTTTCTGAAATATCAATAAGTTTTCTCGCTTCGGGGTCACTGTCATAAAGTTCTTTGAACTCTTTTACATTTTTGAGTGCATCTTCAAGACTGCAATTGTATGGGATAAGTTTTGCGGCTTTATCTGAAATAGCATAAGATACGTCCATAACCCTTGCGGTATCACGTATTGCCTGCCTTGCTTTCATTGTGTCAAATGTAACAACATCTGAAACCCTGTCTGCACCATATTTTTTTATAACATATTCCTTGACTTTTTTTCTTCCCTCAACGCAAAAATCAATATCAAAATCAGGCATACTTACTCTTTCAGGATTTAAAAATCTTTCAAAAAGCAAGTTATGTTTTATCGGATCAATTCCTGTTATTCCAATGCAGTAGGCACAAAGACTTCCTGCACCTGAGCCTCTCCCCATTCCAACGGGAATATCAGCGGATTTTGCATAGTTGACAAAATCCCAGACTATTAAATAATAATCTGTATATCCCATTTTTTCAATTACAGATATTTCGTATTCAAGTCTTTTTTTAATGTTTTCAGGATAATTTTCACCATATCTCAAAGTACAGCCGTCGTAGCATAATTTTTCAAAAAAAGATGTTGTATCAGTAATATTTTTATATTCAAATTTAGGAAGAAGAATCTTGCCGAATTCAAATGAAACGTTACATTTATCAGCTATTTCACAAGTATTTTCTATCGCCTCAGGATAATTTTCAAAAATCTTTGCCATTTCTTCAGATGACTTCAGATAAAATTCATTTGTTTCAAATGACATTGCATCTTTGTCATTTATTTTTTTATTTGTCTGTATGCACATTAAAATCTGCTGAACATAGGCATCTTCTTTGTTTATATAATGTGCATCATTCGTTGCAGTAATTTTTATATTATATTTTTCTGCTATTGAAACAAGCTGTGGCAAAATTCTTTTTTGCTGAATTATTCCGTGATCCTGAACTTCAATATAATAATCATCGCCGAATAAATTTTTATATCTTAAAGCAACTTCTTCTGCCTTTTTTATATCATCGTTAATCAACGCCTGTGGAAGCTCTCCTGCAAGGCATGCAGACATACAAATCAATCCATCGTGATATTTTTCAAGAATTTCAAAATCGATTCTTGGTTTCTTGTAGAAGCCCTCAAGCGATGCAAGAGTGGCAAGTTTCACAAGGTTTCTGTAACCCTCATTATTTTTGCAAAGCAAAATAAGATGATAATATCCGCCGTTTACCGCCGCACTTTTTTCAAATCTACTTCCGGGTGCAACATAAACTTCGCACCCTATAATCGGCTTTATTCCTGCCGCAACAGCCTTTTTGTAAAAGGAAATTGCACCATACATATTACCATGGTCTGTTACTGCAACAGCAGTTTGTCCCATTGATTTAACTTTTTCTATAAGTTCATCAAGTTTGCAGGCACCGTCTAAAAGACTGTATTCACTATGAACATGAAGATGAACAAATTTTGTCAAATCTTTCATTTATTATTCTCCTGAAAAGATTTTTCAATTGCTTTAAGACGTTGAAATCTTCTGCTTACACCCGATTTTCCAATAGGTTTTTCAAGCATTTCACCAAGTTCTGCAAGTCCTGCATCTCTGTTTTCAAGCCTTAAAACTGCTATCTCGTAAAGGTCTTTCGGCAAATCATCAAGCTTCATATGCTTTTCAATATTTTTTATAATTCTTATCTGTTCAACTGATGCTGAAACAGTTTTATTTAAATTTGCAAAATCGCAGTTTGTTATTCTGTTTGTTTTGTTCCTGAAATTTTTGTATATTTTTATGTTTATAAGGTCTATTGTGCATTGCTGTGCACCCATAAACGTAAGTAAATCTTCTATATTTTCGCTGTTTTCGATATATATTATAAATGAATTTTTTCTTTCCGAAGTTCCGCATTTAAATCCGAAACTGTTTAAAATGGTCTTTAAATTTTCGCAAAGATTACTTGTCGGAGTATTAAATTCAAGCCTGTAACCTTTGTTAGGGTCAACAATACTTCCACAGCAAAGAAAAACACCTGCAAGGAACTCTGCAAGTCCGCCGTTTACCATACTTGCATTGTCTATTTCCCTGTTTTCAGGGTCTATTTTATATGTTGATGAAATTAAATCTATCTGACTTTCATCATTTATAATAAACGAAAAAATATTTTTTCTTATTTTATTTTCTTTAATTATTTCTGCTTTTACATTATTTTTAAAAACGCTTTCAACAAGGTCTTGAAGTACTTTCATCAGAAGTTCACTCTCACTTGAAATAATTATTTTTTCTTTTGAAAACGTTCTGGCATAAAGAAATATGCCGTATAAACAGGCATATTTTCTTTCTTTATCATGCAGTGTTCTGCATATTTCTTCTCTTATCTGACCGGAAAATGTCATTTTTCTGCTCCGTTTTAAGATTTATTTTTTGTTATATCTCTGTGCTGTTTCTGAACTCTGACACCTTTTGCCTGCAAATATTTTGCTGTATATTCTGCAAATGTAACAGACCTGTGTTTTCCGCCCGTACAGCCGAACGCAATAACAAGCTGGCTTTTTCCTTCTCTTATGTAAAGCGGTATAAGGAAATCAAACAAATCTTTAAGCTTGTTGAAAAGTTCCTGCGATTGTTCAAACTGCATAACATAATCTGATACACAGCTTTCACAGCCTGTATGTTCACGAAGTTCGGGTATATAAAAAGGATTAGGCAGACATCTCACATCAAAAACAAGGTCGGCTTCTGTTGATAATCCATATTTATAGCCAAAAGACATAACTTTTACAGACATAGAATCAAGAGAATTTTCAAGGAAAAGTTCTCTTATCTGTTCTTTAAGCTGGTTGCTTGAAAGATATGTTGAAACTATACAGTAATCTGCAATGCCTTTCATCTGCTGTAACTTTTTTCTTTCATATTCAATACAGCTTTGGAGTGAACCATTGAAATTGTCAAGAAGAGGGTGTTTTCTTCTTGTTTCCTTGTATCTTTTAAGAATAACTTCATCTGATGCTTCAATGTAAAGAAGCTTTATATCAATGTCATCATTTTTCTTGAGTTCGTTCAGACTGCTGTATATATCACTGAACATATCACCTGCTCTGAGGTCAACCGCAATTGCAATTTTTTCTATATTGCTTTTTGAATTATAGCATATATCGTATATACTTGTGATAAGTGCAGGAGGAAGATTATCTATACAGTAATATCCAATATCTTCCATAACATCCATAATACACGATTTACCGGAACCTGACATTCCCGTTACAATAACAAGCTGCATAAATATACTTCCTTTCTGTTTTTGAAAAAATTTTAAAAATCACCTAAAAGAACAGGTTCAAGCTCAAGTTCAAAACCTTTTTCTTTTTTTACTATTTCTTTTATTTTTCTGCAAAGACTTATAACGTCATCGCACGTTGCATTTCCTTTGTTTATAACAAATCCGCTGTGTTTTGTGCTTACTTCCGCACCTCCGACACTAAGGCCTTTCAAACCGCATTCATCTATTAAAAGTGATGCATAACTTCCTTCGGGTCTTTTAAAAGTACTTCCGGCACTTGGATATTCAAGCGGCTGTTTTGTTTTTCTTTTTAAATCAAGCTCTTTCATTTTTTCCTGTATTTCGTTTTTATTTCCGTTACTAAGAAAAAAATCCGCACTTAAAATTATTTCTTTGTTTTCAGCAAAAACACTGTGACGATATGAGAAATCCATCTCACCTTTTCTGTATTCTTTTATAGTTCCGTCCTGCGTTACTGAACGTACTTCATCAACACAATCAGCGATTTCACCGCCATAAGCACCTGCATTCATATAGACTGCACCACCTACAGACCCTGGTATTCCATAAAGGCACTCAACACCTGTCAATGACTTTTCAAGTGCAAATTTTCCAACAAATCGAAGTGATGCACCTGCCTGTGCTGAAAAAGAGGTTTCTCCTGTCATTTTTATATCTGAAAAACTCTTGCCTATATTTAGAATATATCCGTTATATCCTTTATCTGAAACAAGGACATTACTGCCTCTTCCGAGGATTGTAAATTCTTCTTTATTTTTCTTGAACAAATCAAGAAGTGCTAAAAGTCCTTCTTCAGATGAAATACTGACAAAACCTTTACAGTTTCCACCTATACAAAACGAAGTATGCTTTTTCATACTCTCATTAAACAGCAGTTCCATTTTATGTTCCTGACATATCTGTTCAACATATTTTGCTGTTAAATCCATTTTCTCATTATTCTCCTTAAAAACTTGTTTTTATCTATTTTATCAGAATGAATCAAAGTTCTTAACAACTTCAGTTCCCTTGCTATCGAGTCCGAGTCTTGACATAAGTTCAGTTGCAGCATTATAACCCATTTTTTTCTGTCTGTTGTTCATCGCAGCAACTTCAAGTATAACAGCAAGGTTTCTGCCAGGCTTTACAGGTATTGTAAGACATGGAACTTTAACACCAAGAAGTGATGCATACTGTGTGTCAAGACCTGTTCTGTCATAGAATTTTTCAGGGTCCCACTGTTCCATTTCAACAATAAGGTCAATTTTTTCAGTTACCTTAACAGCACCAATACCGAAAAGTCGTCTTGCATTTATTATACCAATGCCACGAAGTTCAAGAAAGTGTCTTATATTATCAGGTGAACTTCCCACAAGACTTATATTTGAAACTTTTCTTATTTCAACCGCATCATCTGCAACAAGTCTGTGACCACGTTTAACGAGTTCTATGGCTGTTTCACTCTTACCAACACCGCTTTCACCTGTAAGGAACACGCCTTCACCATAAACTTCAATAAGAACGCCATGTCTTGTTATTCTTGGAGCAAGGTTAAGATTTAAAAATGCAATAAGTCCCGACATAAAGTTTGATGTGCTTTCCTTGCTTCTTAAAAGCGGAACTTCATATTTCTTTGAAAGTTCAAGCATCTCAGAAAAATAAGGAAGTTCACGTGAAATAATAAGTGCAGGGATTTTTTTAGACATAAGCACTTCTATTCTTTCATATCTTGTTTTTTCATCTATTGTTGAAAGATATGCATATTCCATTTTGCCTATTATCTGTATTCTTTCAGAATTGAAATATTCATAAAATCCCATAAGCTGAAGCCCAGGTCTGTTAACTTCATTTTCAGAAATAACAAGGTCATCTATGTTATCAGGCACATGAATAATTTCAAGTTTAAATTCCTCAATTATCTTGTTTAAAGATATTGTAAACTGATTTTTCATATTTTTACTCCATTTCTTTATTTAATATATATGACATATATCCCTTATAATACATTTTTTGGGATATATCAAAAAATTTACTTTCATCAAGCGTTTTACTACTGTATTCAAATGTAACATTGAATCTTGAAATTTCAGATGATTTCATAACAGCAGATGTAAGCAAATCTGCGGCTTCTTCATTTGTCATATCCGAAATATCAAGAATATTTCCTGATTTTGTTTTTATTTCCTCGTTTCTTACATTGTCAAAATCGATATTGAAAACAATTCCATCTGCTTCAAGACTTTCTTTTTTTACTATCTCTGAATCTCCGCTTATATATTTTCCAATATCTTCAAATACATAAACAGAAGCTCCCTTTTGTACTGCTTCCTGTTTTATTTTATACACAAGACCTGTAAGATTTATGTATCTTGAACTATCAGAAACTTCATCGCCAAGATAAGAGATGTCACTCTGTCTGAAATTTGGATAACAAACATCTGTACATAAAATTGTTTTAAATCCTGCTGAAACTATTTCGGATACGATTGATTCAAGGTAACTCGCACATTCTTCTTTTGAAGGGTCAAGCCACGATTTTCCTCCCGCTTCAAGAGAATTATCTATCCACCTTGAACCGCTTTTTGTTGTAAATGCAGCATTCACATTATATTTTGAATATATTGCATCTTCAAGAAGACTGATTTCTGCAATTGGTTCATAACCAAATGATTCCGCCTTTGAATATATTTCGTCAAGTTTTAAATCAGAAACAACTGCTTTCGCTGAAACTGCATCTTCATTTTCAGATAAAAAATTCAATTCACCGCCTGTTGACTTCAAAGGAACGACTATATTTTTGATTTTTTTATTTGTATCTTCTTTTTTTACATCTTGAAGAGATTTTTTAAAACTGTCTGCACCTTTCAGTGAATCGGAAGATATTCTTACAGCTGAAAAATTTTCTGTGTTATTTTTTTTTTGACTTTCAGAATCATCATTCAATCCTGAAAGGTCATAATCATCTGTAACATTTGTAATTACATGTATTTCTTCCTGCGATGTGCTTATTTCAGATGTTGTTTCAACATTATCATCTTTATGTAAAATTTTAAGCACAGGTCCTGCCAAAGTGTATCCTATTACAACAAGGATACACAAAAGCAAAATAAACCTTAAAACATAAAAAACTTTTTTCAGCCTCATAGTATTTTTTCTCTTTTTGCGAGGCTTATATTTATATTTGTATATTTTTCTGTTGTTTCGTTCTTTTGCCATTTTAAAACTCCGTATTTATTCGATGTTTTATTTTATTTTTATAAACTATATACCGCCATTGACACAAGTCCTATAAATATCATAACAGCCGGATAACCTCTGAAACTTTTTGGTATATGCTTTCCTGAAAGGAATCCATAAACTATATTAAGCATCCAGGCTGCAACAAAAAATCCAACTGCCGATTCAGCCGCATGAATAAAATGTTCTGTTAAATCCAAATCGTTGTGTCCAATAAACAATATTCCCATAGTTGCCGTGTTGAATGCCGCAAAATGCATATATACTTTGTAGTTATCAGATGCTTTTTTTCCAAAAAGTTTAGATAATCCGAAACCTGCAAAATACAAAACAAAAACTATAAAAGTATCAACAAGGGGAAGAAATTTATCAGAAACAAATTTATCTGTCAATGCTGTAACTGCACTGCATATCATAGCAAAAACTGCAACATAAACAGCTAAAACATTTATGCTTTTGCCGTTTTTCTTGCCAAATGTTAAAATATCTGTGCCGAGTAATTTTGAAAACAAAATATTTGAAGTAAGCACAATAAAAAATTCCTGCATCAAAAACATTACTCTTCACCGTCCTTGCTTTTTCTTAATACGCTGTATCTTGCAGCTGCTGCACATATGCCTATTATTATCATTGCAAACCATGGCTGCTGTGCTGACTCAAGAATCTTATGAGATGTTACCGCCATTCCGAACAGTGTTCCAAATGCAAGTATTTCTCTGATAATTGCAAGAAGTATCATAAAAATCCCTGCACCTGCCGCAAAAACAAAAATTCTTGCAGCGGAACTGAAAACAGAATTTTCTTCTGAATATTTTCTTTGAGTTCTGTATATAAGTACTGACTGAACAGCAATCAGCGGAAGATATATCCCTGCATCTGATATATAAGCTGATGAAATATTTTCAATAAGCATATAAACAGGTATATAACATACAGATGAAATCAAAGCACAAGCTGAAATCTGTAAATAATAATTCTTTTTCTGAAAGAAAACTATTGTCAAAACAGACGACATAACAGAAATAAACAGAAGTGCCAAAGACATTATAACCGCTATAATTGCTTTATTGCATACAACCGCACATAATGCTGTTAAAAGTCCGCTTGATAACACAAGATTCTTTCTTATAAGTCCATCTGAAACGGATTTTTCATTATTCATTACTGCAACGCCTCCTCTGTTTCCTCATTTGCTTTGTTCTGCTGATTTTTCTTTACAAAACTTCTGCAAAGCAGACAAATAGGACTGCATATAACTATTGCAGGGATAATTGCATTTTCCTGATCTGTAAAATATGAAACATAATATGCAACCATTCCAAGAGTAAGACCGTAAAGCATTCCTGAAATAAATCCTGAAGGAGCAGTATCTTTGTCAGATGCAAAAAATAATGCTGAAAATATTACCATATTTGCAAGTATTTCTGATTCAGCCGACAAAAGAAAATCTCCCGATTTCTGAACAACTCCTCCAAAAAATGCCATCGAAACAAGCACTCCAAGAAGAGGTGCAAATCTTATTCTTCTTGAAATTATAAGAATAACAGCACATATCAGAAGAAGAATTATAACATTAGCACCCATTGCACCGTTTACATTCCCTGTAAACACATCAAAAAGCGGTTCTCTGAACACACCTGCTGAATTGAAATGTGCTGATGATGACGGTATAAGACCGTTTGAAAGCTCCATAGCTTCAGTATCATTTGTTATATTAGGGAATGACAAAACATCATCTTTCCATGCACAAAGTGCAAAAATATATCCTATAACAGATGAAGGTATAATCCTTGTTCTGTTTTCACCTAAAATATGTCTGCCAAGCAAAACTGCCGCAGCTGATGCCGCAACTGCTTTACCTAAAGGCATCGTTGACGGAAACATAAATGCAAGAAGCCAGCTTTCAGCTATACACGATAAATCCGACAGTTCATAATCTCTCTTTTTCAGTTTTACACATACAAAATCTGAAACAAATGCCGCAGCCGACATAACTGCAAGCAATAATGCAGCTTTATAGCCGTTTATAACTACTGCCACAACTGCTATTGCAAGAAGTGAAAGTATATATGTTACAGACAGCTTATCTGTTTTACTTCCCAATTTTTTCATTTTTTCAATATCCTCTCAGTTGCCTCTGAAATTTATTTAATTCACACTTTTTAGAAGTGTCACTTTCTCTTTCATATTTTCAGATTTTAAAACATAACTTCCCGAAACAAGCACATCTGCACCTGCATCGGCACATTTTTTACCTGTAACATTATTTATTCCGCCATCAACTTCTATTTTATATGTTAAATTATTTTCTTTTCTGTATTTATCAAGTTCTTTGATTTTAGGTATCATATCTTCCATAAATGACTGACCGCCAAATCCCGGTTCAACTGTCATAACAAGAACAAGATCAATATCAGAAAGATATTTTTCAATATCTGAAACAGGTGTTGCAGGTTTTATTGAAATTCCTGCCTTGATTCCAAGTGATTTTATAAGCTTTATTGTTTCAGAAATATCGCTTTTGCTTTCGGCGTGAAATGTTATTAAATCTGCACCGCTTTCAGCAAAATTCTTAACATATTTTGCAGGGTCGTTTATCATAAGATGCACATCCATAAATAAATCTGTGCATCTGTCCATATCTTTCAAAACAGGCATTCCGTAAGAAAGATTAGGAACAAAAACACCGTCCATAACATCAAAATGCAGCATATCAGTGTCACTTTCATCAAGAGATGAAAGAAATTTTCTCATATCAGTCAAATCTGCACCAAGAACAGAAACCGAAACTTCAACAGACATATTCAACTACTCCTTATTTATCAAAATTTTGCCAATGTCTTTCAGACTATATTATATAATACCACACCCGATTAGTCAACACATTTTCTCTGTTTTTTTACTTTTTAATCAATATTATTTACAATTAAATTAAAATTTGATATAATGTTAGTCGGGTTACTGAAACAGAAATGATTTTCTTTGAGATTTGTTGAAATATCCTTCAAGTTCAGCAATGTAATATCTGAAACAAGGTTCACCATTTATATAAAGAACATCTCCGCTTTCACTTATTCCAAGTTTGTTAAAATCCTCGTCAGTAAGTTCAGAAAGCTTGACTTTATCGTCTTTTGCATAACCGATAAGTGCTTTTTCTTTGCTGTCAAGATTAAGAACTATTTCACTTGATATGTCAAGCAGTTCAGTTGTCATCTGAGTTCTGCTTTCTGTTTTCCAAGCAATATCAAGAGATGATGCAACAGGTCGTTCAATAAAAATATTTCTTTCATAGCCTGTAACAGCAAATTTCATTATTTTATAATCATAATCTGCATCATTTGGTTCAACAAAAACTGATGTACTTCCATTGGAACTGTCTTTTGTATTTACTATTTCATATCTGTATTTACCTGATTCCGAAACGCCTGAACTTACAACAGTTTTCTGAACAGTTGTTGAAAACAGCGTACTCATTATGAAAAAGGCAAGTGAACCTATAACATAAAGCAAAAGAAAAATTGTTCCAAGACCTATTTTTGTGGTTTCTTTCATATCCACAAGGAAGAAAACCGCAACCGCACAAATTGCAACAGGAATTATAAGTTCCCAGTTGCCGTAATATATCAAAACAACAGGCAAAAGTGCAGGAATTGTTATGACTGCCGCAAGTTTTGTGAATATTTGTTTTCTTGAAAAAAGCATAATAACGGACGCAAGAAGCGAAACGCAGGAAACAACAACACCACAGGCAAGTCTGTTATCTATTGTAATATCATAATAAAATGAAAAGTATGCTATACGGCAGATAAATCCGCAATATATAAGGCTTATTACTGAAGCAATTCTTCTCATCCATAAATATAAAGTTTTATTCATGATTATTTTTTGCTAACCTTTCAATTGTAAGTCTATTTTTATATTATACCATTTTTTTCTGTTTCTTTCAATACTTTTTTTAAAAGTTTGAAAATTTATTTTAAAAGGCAGGTATGTTATGTTTAAAAAACGAGATATTAAAATAAAAGCTGTAATTTTTTGTTTGCTGACTTTAATATGGATGGTTGTTATATTTATGTTTTCGGCTCAAAATGCAGATGATTCAACAGAACAAAGTAGTTTTGTAACAAATATTTTAATGAGTATTTTTTCAAGTGTTTATAGAGATTCGGATATATCAGATAAAATGCAGATAATTGAATCAATGTCTTTTGCAATAAGAAAAACAGCACATTTTTCAATATATTCAGTTCTTGGATTGTTTTCTTTTTTATCTGTTTATTATCTCACAAAATTTTCAGATAAAACACCTTTTATAAGTCTGCCTATATGTTTTATTTATGCGTGCAGTGATGAAATTCATCAATTATTTGTTCCCGGAAGAAGCGGTCAGCTTCGTGATGTTTTCATTGATTTCAGCGGTGCATTGCTTATGACATTTATAATATTAGTCATAAGAAAAATTTACAGAAAAATAAAAACAAAAAATCCCGTATAAAACGGGATTTTTTTGGTGTACCTGATCGGATTTGAACCGACGACATACAGCTTCGGAGGCTGACGCTCTGTCCAGCTGAGCTACAGGTACATAATACACTTTTTTTATTATATCATAATTTAAACTTTTTTTCAAGTATTATTTTTTAATAATCAGAAATTTTAAAAAAGCTTTAACGAAAAAAACGCCCTCAAATGAGAGCGTTTTTATTTTATTTTTAATTTTCAGGCTTTATTTTCTGCAAGATTTTTTGCATATGTTTTAAGAATTTCTACTGCATCTTTTGAATCTACTTTGCCATCATTATTTACATCTGCGGCTTTTTCATAATATGTTTTATTATTTGCAAGTGCATCTGCATATGATTTAAGCACTAAAACAGCATCTTTTGAATCAATCGCATCATCACCATTTATGTCACCAAGTTTTATTTCTTTTGATTCGGTAGTGGTTTCCTTTGTTGATTCTGTTATTTCTTGTGTTGGGAGTTCGATTTTGTCGGTTGTTTCTTCGGTTGCTGTGGTTTCAGTTTCTGTTGGATCGGTGGTTTCTCCTGAAGAAAGAAGATCAAAAGTTATTAAAACCAACGAAGTGTCAACATTCTTTTCTTCCAAGAAATTCATAATATCTTTACGTGCTTCCTGCATTTTAGCATCATCATCTTTAAAAACATCACGTCCAAATCCAACATGAACATTATATACTTCATTTCTCACACGGAGCTGCCATGGATCATCAATGTAATCTTTATAATGTTCATCCATATAAGGTTTGAGTATATTATAAATTTCATCCAAATCTGTTATTTTTGTTCCATCAGTGGTAGGCTCAGGAGAAACATTTTCATAAGTTATGAGGACAAGTGAAATATCAACATTTTTTTCTTTTAAAAAATTCTTAATATCTTCATCTGCTTTTTCAAATTCATTATCGTTTTTAAAAGCACCATATCTGAATCTAAGATCAACATACTTTTCCTCTATATGAAGTATACTTGGAACATCATATTTCTCATCTAAATATTTCATCAACATATCAAATATTTTTCTTAAATCTGTTATTTTTGTTTCTTCGGTTGCTGTGGTTTCGGAAGAAACGTCATCTTTTGCAAAAGCAGTTATTGACATAGATGATGCAATCATAGAAAAACATAAAATAGAAATTAAAATTTTTTTCATAAATATTACCTCCTTATCAACCTATATAATCATTATCCATGTAGAAACGTAAAATAGGTGTTGTAATTCTTACGCCACCACTGTAACGAACTCCATCGCCTCCTGAATATTTGCATATGCCTACAACTGAACGGAATGTTTGACCTTTAAGCGTATATTCTATATACATTGGTCCACCGCTATCTCCTCCACTAGTATAAGCCCTCGTTGTAATCATGCTGTTACCTTCGCTATTCCTATTAAAACCATTTTCTTTACCATTTCCAACATAACGTTGTTCATGTGCACTTGAACCTTTTACTGTTCCTGGAAATCCACTGATTGAAATATTCTGCCCTGTACCAGCAAACCCCTCTGTAACAGTTCCAAGCGTCATCTTGCCATACTTTGACAAATCTTCATCTACATAAATTAATCCATAATCATCATAATCATGGTTTAAAATCAAAAAGCTTGAAGGAATATGTATCTCTTTAGGCTTTATTTTCTGAACGACAGAAGTTCCTTTAGCGTCATAAATCTGTATATCAAAACTTGCAAATTCACTACCGTGCAAGCAATGCGCTGCAGTTGCTATTGTATGTGGACCAACAATAAAACCACTTCCGCAAGCTCCACCACCATATGATAATCTAACAACCGCCTGTGCATTATTAGATGAATCAAGAATTCTGTCATCATAATCTCCTGAGCATACTGAAACAGGTGACAATTTATTTAAGGTATAGGTAGTCTGATTTCCATTTTTGCAATTATACTTCACATAAGAAACCGTCTTATCAGCAGGTACAGAATAATTATTTGTACTTACCGTATAACCGCTCTCACTGTATGGAAGAGAATCAACCGAACCAACAAGGTATTTCATAATAATTTTTGAATCATTAACATCTATAACTGCATTTTTATCAACATCAGCATATTCCATGTTCATCTGTAATGCTGAAACAGCACCACATAAGTATTTATTGACTTGAACTGCATCGCTCATTGTTACAGAACCATCACCATCCACATCACCATAAACAGCCGCTGCACTCGCTGAAACAGATGGCACACAGCTAAGAATTGCCGAGGTCATTGCCAAAGCAACACCAAAAGATAATTTTCTGTTTAAATTCTTCATCTAAACCACAACCTTTCAAAAATTTAATATACTTTCTTTTTCCCGCCAATTTTATTGGCTTAACCATATTATACAACATCTATTATAAAATGTCAAGATAAATTCACAAAAAAAAACAAGAACTACATAAAAAAAGAACAGTCGTTTCCGACTGTTCTCATTTTATTCTTATTTTTCAGGCTTTTGCAATTTTATTTGTTTTCTTTTTAGATTCTTCCATTTCTTCAAGTTCATCGAGTTCAAGGTTCTTTGCTTTTACTGTTATTCCTGCAAGAGTAAATAATGTAAATGCAACGAGGATACAAACAAGAACTGCAACATCTCCTGCAATGCTTACATCAGCACCTGATGTTGTTGCTCTGAATGCGTGAACTGTGTATGTGAATGGCATAAATGGATTTATCGCCTTGTAGAAGCTGCCTGAGAGGTCAAGCGGATATGTTCCTGCACTACCGCTAAGCTGTAAGCA
>JALEJO010000146.1 GCA_022769365.1 Oscillospiraceae bacterium
GATGAAGATGAATCATCTATTCATTATATAGGTGATGATGAAAAAGTAATTCTTCCGAAAGGCTGTACATCATGCAGACGTATGTTTGAAGGTCTTTCATCTGTAAGAAAACTTGACCTTTCAGAATTCGATACTTCTGAAGTAACTGATATGGCTTATATGTTCTACAGATGCGATATTTTAAAGGAACTTGATGTATCTCATCTTAACACAGCAAAGTCAACAAATATGTCACATATGTTCAGAGCTTGTACTCAGCTTAAAACAATCGATGTAAGTAATTTTGATACTTCAAAAGTTGAATATATGGATGGTATGTTTGCAAACTGCAATATGCTTAAAACTCTTGACCTTTCAAATTTCGATACAAGAAATGTCAAGAATTTCAGGTGTATGTTTATGAACTGCGGAAACATTGAAAAAATTGATGTTTCATCTTTCGATACATCAAATGCAATAAACCTTGAATCAATGTTTTCAAGCTGTTTAAAACTGAAAGAACTTAATGTTGAGAACTTCAGAACATCTAAATGTACTGATTTCAGTCATATGTTTGCACATTGTGAAGACATCAAAGTTCTTAATGTAAAAAATTTTGATACACGAATTGCAAAAGACCTTGAAGGTATGTTCAGAGCCTGCAAGAGTATTACAAAACTTAATCTTGATTCATTCAGAACAAGTGATGCAGAAATAATCGACTCAATGTTCGTAAAGTGTTACAAACTCACAGAAATACACATAAGTAATTTTACAACTAACCACATTAAAAATTTAAAAGAAAGTCCTTTCAGACTTTGCAAGCATCTTAAAGCTGTATATGTTGATGAGAAAAAATGCAAAAATATCATTTCAACTTTACCTGAAGATGTGCTTGTATTCCACGATTAATAAAAACTAAAAAATTCCCGTCAATTAAAATTGACGGGAATTTTTATTCATATTTGTTTTTTTCCAAATCTATTAATTTATAATGAAAATCAATCGCATTAAAACATTTTTCAATGTTTTTTTCTTTCAATCCTTGTAAAATGGCAAAGTGTGCTTCTGAAAAACTTTTCCTCGTTTCACCGTCAGCATTTTCTATCACAGAATCAATAAATTCACTATAAATATTAGAAATGGCTTCCATAAATGATATAATAATGCTGTTTTTTGATGCATTAATAAGCAAATAATGAAAATCTTTATCGTTTTTAGCTGTTTCAACACTGCTTTTTTCATCTTTATTAAGAATCTTTTCTGCTTTTTCAATCAGTTCATCAATTCTGTCGTTTTCTTCAATAATCTTGGAACAAACTGCCTTTTCAAGCATTTTTCTGAAAGAACAAACATCATCTTCACTGAATTTTTCAAGCAAAATCATAATCTTTAACATAAATGAAATTGATTCCGAAATATCGCCTTTAAGATAATTTCCGCTTCCATGAATACTTTCTGTAATTCCCATTATTTCCAGAGAACGTAAAGATTCTCTCGCTGAATTTCGGCTTAAAGATAAATCAGCAGATATTTTTCTTTCAGATGGCAACCTTGAACCCGAAACAATGTTTCCATTTTTTATAAGGTCGAGTATGTAATCAAAAACCTTGTTGTTTTCTATATTCATATTAATATATTTCTGCAAATATCGATGCTCCAACTACTGTGAGAAGTCCTGCAATGGCTATAGAAAGGCTGCTCATTGCCCCTTCAACTTCACCCATCTCCATTGCTTTAGCTGTTCCCATGGCGTGTGAAGACGTTCCTATGGCTATTCCTTTTGCAACTGGTTCAGTTATTCTGAAAAGTTTGCATAAAGTTGGCGCAAGAAGATTTCCAAGTATACCTGTTACAATTATAACAGCTGCTGTAAGGTCTGTATATCCGCCAAGTTCTTCCGAAACTCCCATTCCTATTGCAGTCGTAATTGACTTTGGGAGAAATGTTACATACTCCTGATGAGTTAATCCGAATAAAGCTGATATTGCAAGAACAAAAACAAGACTTGCCAAAACTCCGGAAATTATTCCTGCGGTTATTGCTTTCCAATCTGATTTAAGTACATCTATTTTTTCATAAAGAGGAATTGCAAGGCAAACTGTTGCAGGTGTTAAAAGCCAGTTCAGATACTTTGCACCTGAATAATAAACATCATAATCAATATGTCCGACAGCAAGAACTATTATAGTCAAAACGATTGAAATAAGCAACGGATTAAAAAAAGCTTTACCCGTTTTTTTATTCAAAAGCCAGCCTATTCCATAGGAAACAAGACTTATCATTATGCCAAAATATGCCGAACCAACAAAAAAATTATTCATCTTTTTTACTTCTCCTTATTACAAACTGTGCGGACCAACCTGAAATACCTACAATTGCAATCAATGATATAACTGTTATAACTGCATAAGGTATTATATTAGGTCTTATTGTATCCCATGATGTCATAAGTCCGACAGCAACAGGAATAAACATCATCGGCATTAT
>JALEJO010000152.1 GCA_022769365.1 Oscillospiraceae bacterium
AACTTCCTGTTATGCCTTCTTAACTTAATTACTATATAAAAACAAAACGGCTGTTTCTTTGAAACGGTCGTTTTACTTTAAGGAGATTTTTAATATGAAATATCAAATACTTGAAATAACAGAAGAAGATTATGGCTGTGAGGGTATTCCCGAAAACGGAGAACTTATGTGCAGTGTTTTTGTGTTATCTGAAGACGGCGAAAAAAAATGGTTCAAAGTCCCTGACAGAATACTTCGTGAAAGGTGTATAGATGTGGGTTGTATTGTTAAATATGAGGATTTGACATATGAAAAAAACAATTGATGAAAACAACATAAAAGCAACTATTTTTTATGAAAATAGTTCACCTGATATTATTTTAATTCAGCCGACAGGCGAACACGAAAAAAACAGCATAGAAGAAGAATATAATCTTATAAAACAAAAATGCAGGATGAATTTTGCATTTGCCGCATTTGAAATAAAAGACTGGAACTTTGAACTTTCTCCATGGAATGCAAGGCAGGCTTTCGGTGATGAAGAATTTGGAAACGGCGGCAAAAAAACGCTTGAAAACATTAAAAATATTTTAATTCCGCAACTTGAAAAGTTTTTTTCATCAAAACCAAAATATATTCTTGGCGGCTATTCACTTGCAGGACTTTTTTCTCTCTGGTCAGCATATCAGACAGATATTTTCTTTGGAATTGCTGCTTGTTCTCCATCGGTATGGCTTGATGGCTGGATTGAATATGCAGAAAAAAATTCAATTAAAACCGAAAATATCTATTTAAGCCTTGGAAACAAAGAACATAAAACAAGAAATTTTATGATGAAAACGGTTAAAGATAAAATAATTTTGCAGGAAAAACTACTTGAAAATAAAAATGTTTTTCTTGAATTTAATTCTGGAAATCATTTTCGGGATACTGTTGAAAGAAAAGCAAAAGGATTTCTTTGGTGCTTAAATAATGAGGAGTGAGGAATTGTAGTGTCAGCTTACGCTGACAGATTAATTCCTCATTCCTAATTAAAAAAGCAGATATTGCCAACATCAGGGCAATATCTGCTTTTACTAATTTTGAATTATCCGTTCATTATTTCTGAAATTGCAACAAGAATATCATTGTAGCAACCGCCACAGCCTGTTGTACACTGTGTTTTTTCCTGTACTTCTTTAAATTCTTCTGTAACATCTGTAAGTCTTTCAGATGAATTTATTGCATCTTCAACATCTCTGTATGTAACTTTCATGCAATGACAGATTTCAGGATTTGCGTCTTTATGTGTCATTATAATCACCCTTTTCTAAAAAATTTACCAAACTGAATGGATCGGATATATTATACCATTTTTCGCTTTATTTGTCAATAGTTTTTGAAATATTTTTATAAAAATCAGAAATAATTGTAAAAATTAAGAAGTTCGCAAAGCTGACTGAGAGGTGTTTAAATTCGTCGCCATCGGGCGATACCTCAATTCCTCATTCCTAATTCCTAATTTGGAATAAAAAGTTACCTGAAAAGAGGACTTTTTATTCTTTAATATGTTCAAGTGCCTGATAGAAAATTGTTTTGACGTGTTCATCTGCAAGAGAGTAAAAAATAGTTTTTCCATCTCTTCTGCCTTTTACAAGTCTTGCCGTTTTAAGTATCTGAAGCTGATGTGATATTGCCGAAACAGTCATATTAAGCTGATTTGCAATATCATTTACGCACATTTCCTTGTCAAAAAGGCTGTACATTATTCTTATTCTTGTGGAATCGCTGAAACTTTTGAAAAGGTCTGCAACATCATATAAAAGTTCGTCATCTGTATTCATTGCCAAAACTATTCCTCCCCTGTTATCTAATTTCAATTAAATTTTAATAATATATCCGTCTTTTCTTGGGGCAGCTTCTCTTATTCCTTCCGGACAGCCATAACCGAGTGCAACATTTCCGATGCCTTCGTAATCTTCACTAATTCCCCATTTTTCAAGGAGTTTTCTTCCTTCTTCTGATGAAAATACTTCCTTTGCTCTGTAGATATAACAAGAATCAACACCAACTGCATGGGCTGCATTAAGAAGATTTCCAATTACCATATTTCCGTCATCAACATATGTTGAACGGCTTTTCGGTGCAAGTACAACAAGAATTGTCGGTGCTCCGTAAAACGGGTCAATATCCGCTCCCATAACTTCAGCATTCATTTTTGAAACAATATCTCTTGTTTTTTTATCCTGAATTGCAACAATAACCGGACTCTGCATACCTCTTCCTGTAGGTGCGTAAGTGCCTGCTTCAAGTATTGCATCAAGTTCTTCATCTTTTATCTGCTCAGGCTTGTATTTGCGGCAGCTTCTTCTTGTTTTTAAATCAATCAATGTTTCTTTCATTGTAAATTACCTCCGTTATTTTTGTTTATACATCTAAATCATAATACAAATTGCACTAAAAGTCAACTGTTATTTTGTCTAAATATGTGAATAAAATTTAAAAACAAATCTAAATATCGTCTTTTTATGTCACCCTTTTTATTTCTTCACAAATTACAACATTTATTCTCAGAAAATACCGCTAATTATTTTTAGAATTTTTTATACTTGCAGAACTTTTCTGTGCTATAATAATTTTAGAGAGAGAATATAGGTTAGTATAGGGAATATATTGTGATTAATATTGGATTTTGTTTATGGTAAAATGAGATTTGGACTCATTTGGAAAAAGAAATTTTAATTGAAAAAGTTTGGAGAAGATTATGAATTTAGAAAGTAATATTTCATCTGCCGCAAATAGTGGATGCTACAGCAGATGGTCTGAAAAAGACGGAAACAAATACAGTATTGGAAACATCGAAAGCGGCAATGTTTATGTTGCAGGAAGAGGGTTCAACGAAAGCAAAACTGATTCGGGTGTCAGAAGTGTTTTGCTCAATGTTATAAAAGCCGTAAGTTTTGCACTTATTGCTTATATTTTGTGCGACCATATCCTTAATATTTCGGCTGCACTTTTGGTTAAATATATTTTCAACATAGATTTAACAATAATTCCTGTAAATGGACTTGTGGTTTTACAGGATAGTGCAAGTTATATTTTTATGGTAACAATGACCATGATAAAATATGCTGTTGTATTTTTTATTTTCAGAATGACATTTCATATGCCTACATCACTTGCCCATTTCAGAGCACCGACTGTAAAAAATAAAAATGATATTATTCATTCGTTTGGTATGCTTTTTATAACAGCTTCTGTGCTGGCTTTTATATATTCAGCTGCAAAAATATTTATAGCGGTTGATTATGTTGGTTCAAATCTGATGAATAATGCAACCGTTTTTTCTGAAGATTCGGGTATAAGATGGCTTTTGCTTGTTATATGGCTTGTGCTTATTTCTTGCCTTGTTGAAGTTATTGTGCATTCATCAGCGTTTGCCGCACTCAGGCAATTTGGCGACTGGTTTGCTGTTATGTATATGTCGATTATTTCGGCTATGATTCTTCAGAATTTTGCCTTGACACCTGTTGCTTTTTTAACAACATTTATAACAGGTATCACAGTTGTTAAAACAGAATCGATATATGCCGGAACAATTCAGCGTATAATAATTAATGTGCTTATATCTGTTCCTTATGCAATGAAGGTAATTTTGCCGCCTGATATGTGGCAAAAATGCGGGCTTTTATTTGGTTTTGCTGTTTTTGCAACAGGTTTTATTATACTTGGTGCATCAGGATTTTTCAAAAAAGGCGTTGCAAAAAAATATTTCACACTGGAAAAAAAGAACCTTTTCAGCGGCGGAGAATACGTTTCAGTATACTTTGAAAGCCTGCTTTCAATAATCGTTTTCGCAGTATGCATAATACTTTTTATTGTGGGTTCATTGGTAAGTTTCAATGCAAGATAAAGATTATAAAATTTATATGGACGAAGCAGTCAGACTGGCTGAAATTGCGGCATCTATGGGCGAAGTTCCCGTAGGTGCTGTTGTTGTAAATAATAAAAACGGAGAGATAACGGGGAGAGGTTTCAACAGGCGTGAAACAGACCGCTCTCCCCTTGCACACGCCGAAATAATTGCAATAGAAGAAGCAAGTCGAACAATGAACGGCTGGCGGCTTGTAGACAGCAGTATTTTTGTTACTCTTGAACCCTGCCCTATGTGCAGCGGTGCAATTATAAATGCAAGGCTTGACAGGCTTGTTTTTGGTGCTTATGATAAAAAAGGCGGTGCAGTGGAATCAGTTCAGAAAATGTTTGAACTGCCCTATAATTACCGACCTGAAGTAATTTCAGGATTTATGGAAGAAGAATGTTCTCAGCTTTTAAAAGATTTTTTTCGTGAACTTAGGCTGAAAAAGAAAAATAACAAAATTGATTTGTAAAAAATCAAAATGTACATCTTGCACAAAAAACGAGATGTTTTTTCTAACACTAATTTACAAAAAGATATTGACATATCATCAAAAATATTGTATACTTATAACAGTGGTTAAATCAGTTATATTTTATAACTGAAATGTGCATAATTTGGTTGCACTTTGTACGGCTTTTATACGTACAAAATTAACTTGATATTCTCTTATAAATTTTCTTTTGTTTTTTTCTCATTTTTCTCTGTGAAAGAGTCGCTTTTTAGCGGCTCTTTTACTTTAGATTAAAATATCAAAAAACAGTCATTTTTATTATTTTCAAGATTATACAACTTCAAACATTGCCGAAACTGCACATAAAATACTTGACAAAGTACAAAAAATATTATATAATAATCATAATAATATTTTTAATGTTATGATCGACAATTTTAATATAAGAAAGGATAATTTACATATGAATAAAAATTTAAAAAAGTGCATTGCAGGCATTCTTTCAATAGCTATGCTAGCATCATGTCAGACAGCAGGTGCTGTTTTTGCGGTTGATTCTGATGTTTCTGTAAAAGACAGTTCAGATATTCTTGATATTTATGAACCTGAAACAGAATTCAGTGCTGACCCTACTATCACATCAGAAATGATTAAATACAATCAGAATATAAGCCTTGCAGCTTCTTCAGGTGGCGATGCAAGTACAAATGTTAACATTCCTGCTGATGCTTGTAAATATAATAATCTTTGGTTCAAATTTGATAACTACAAGGATTCAGAAGGCGAAACACACTATGAAGCACACATCTATACATCTGTTGAACCTGTTGAAGGCGAACTTGTTATTCCTGATACAATTCCAAAGACTGCTTTGCTCGATCCTGATGACCCTGATGCAAGCGTTGACGATCTTCCTGATTCTATGCCTGATGAAGTTCCTGTTACTGAAATTCATGATAACGCTTTTATGGGTCAGACAGGAATTACATCTGTTAAGATGTCTGCAAATATGAAATATATCGGCACTTGTGCCTTTGCAACTTGCTACAATATAGAAAGCATCGATCTTCCTGATACAGTTGTAAGAATAAGTCCGCAGGCTTTCTATTTCTGTTCAGGAATAAGAAAACTCAATCTTACAAACTCGCTTCATATCGTTGGTTCAGAAGCTTTTGCTTATTGTACTTCACTTGAAGAAGTAACAGTTCCTGGTTCACTTTCAAGTACTTCTGAAAGTATGTTTACAGGTTGCCATGGACTTAAAAAAGTTACAATTGAAGAAGGCGTTAAGAAAATCGCTGCAAACACATTCTATGCTTGCGACGCTCTTGCTTCAGTTACACTTCCTGACACAGTAACAAATATTCAGGGCGGTGCTTTTGAATACAGTGGTCTTACATCTATTGTAATTCCTGACACAGTAAGTGTGCTTAGTTCATATGCTTTCTTCCACTGCACAGACCTTGAAACAGCTAAAATCGGCAATGGTCTTACAATGATTTCAAATGACGTTTTTGCAGCCTGCACAAAACTCAGAGAAGTTACACTTCCTGAAAAGCTTACAGCAATAAGAACGGCTGCTTTCTCTGAAACAGCACTTGAAAAAGTTGTTCTTCCTGAAACAGTTGATGACATCAGTTCAAATGCATTCAGCCTTTGTGATCAGCTTACAACAATAAATATCCCTGCCGGAGTTAAGAAGATTTCAAAGAACGCTTTCTATGGCTGTTCAAAACTTAATATAGAAATTCCTGACACAGTAACATCAATAGGAGATTATGCTTTCTATGGATGTGAATCAATGAAGAATATAAACATTTCAGATAATGTTGAAAAGATTGGTGTTTCATCATTCAACGGCTGTACAGGTGCTGAAACTCTCACCATAGGCAAAGGTATAACTTCACTTCCTGAATGGTCTTTCGCTTACTGCGACAACCTTAAAGAAATAAACATTCCTGAAAATATTACAGATATTACAGGTCATGCTTTCTATGACTGTGACGGGTTAACAGATGTAACAATTCCTTCTTCTGTTAAATCAATAGGCGATAACGCATTCCAGGGATGCAGAAATCTTGCAAATGTTACACTTGAAGATGGTGTTAAAACAGTTGGAAAATATGCTTTTGCTGACACAGCACTCACAGATGTTGAAATTCCTGATTCAGTAACAAGCATTGGAAAAAGAGCATTCGGTTTCACAACAGATGTCAATAACGATTACTATGTTGACGGTTTCAAAGTTACAGGCGGAACGAATGTTTCAAAATCTTACTGCAATGAAAATAAAATAACATATGTTGATAAAAATGGCAGCACAGAACCATCAACAGAACCTACAAGTGAAACAGGTTCAACTACAGATCCTACAAGCGAAACAGGTTCAGCTACAGATCCTACAAGCGAAACAGGTTCAGCTACAGACCCTACAAGTGAAACTGGTGCAACTACAGACCCTACAAGCGAAACAGGTTCAGGAACTATTGAACCTGATTATGGCGATATAAATATGGACGGCGGTGTAAGTATAGCTGATGCTGTTCTTCTTAATAAATATCTTGTTAAGAGTGCTGTTCTCTCAGATGCACAGCTTCTCAACGCCGATGTTGACCTTAATGGAGCAGTTGACTCAAACGATACACTTGTTATTCTTAAATTTATCGTTGGAACATATACAGAACTTCCTGCTAAAAGTGTTTGATTTTTAATGTAAATACAGAAAATTCCCCTTGACTTAAAAGTCAAGGGGAATTTTTTTAAACCATTTCACCGTTTGCAATTCTTTCAGCTAAATCGTTAAGATATACCCATCTTTCCATTTTTTCAGCTAATTTTTCTTCCAATTTATCTTTTTCTTCGGATAACTCTTGTAATTTAACATAATCTGCTGTATTTTTTTGTATTTCCTTTTCTTTTTCTGCTATTTTCTGTTCAATTGATGCAATATCATCATCGATTGAATCAAATTCACGCTGTTCATTATATGTAAATTTGAGTTTTTTCTTTCCGACAAAAACTTTTTCTTTTTTCTCAGATGTCTTTTTTGGTTCTTTATCTGTCTGAATTTCTTCTGAATTTACTTTTGCCGCATAATCGCTGTAATTTCCGTTGTATCTTCTGCAAACTCCGTCACCTCTGAATTCCCATATTTCAGAGGCTGTTTTATCAAGAAAATATCTGTCGTGAGAAACGGCTATAACTGCACCATTAAAGCTTTCAAGATAATCTTCAAGAATTGTTAAAGTTGTTATATCAAGATCATTTGTAGGTTCATCAAGAAGCAGAATATTAGGCGACTCCATTAAAACTTTTAAAAGATAAAGCCTTTTTCTTTCACCACCTGAAAGTTTTTCGATTCTGTTCCATTGAAGTTCAGGTGTAAAAAGAAATCTTTCAAGCATTTTTGCAGCAGTAACAGTTCCGTCAGGTGTCTGTATGCGGTCGGCGGTTTCTCTTATATATTCAATAACTTTTTGATTCGGGTCCATTGATTCACATTCCTGCGAAAAATAGCCGACTTTTACAGTGTCACCTATATTAATATTGCCACTGTCGGGCTGAATATCTCCGACTAACATTTTTAAAAGCGTTGATTTTCCCGCACCATTATGCCCAATTATACCTATTCTTGCATCTCTTGATATTATGCAGGAAAAATCTGATATAAGTTTTTTACCGTCGATTGATTTTGAGATATTTTCAATCTCAATTGTCTTTTTGCCAAGTCTTGTTGAAAGTGACTGCATTTTAAGTTTTTCAGATTCTTTTGGAATTTCTCTGTTTTCAAGTTCGTGGAATCTTTCTATTCTGTCTTTGGATTTTGTTCCTCTTGCTCTTACTCCTCTTCTTATCCATTCAAGTTCCGATCTGTAAAGAGTTCTGTTTCGTCTTTCAGCGGCTTCAGCATCAGCTTCACGCTGAGCCTTTAATTCAAGATATTTACTATAATTTCCGTCGCATTCATATATTTTTCCCTTATCGACTTCAACTATTTTATGAGTTATTTTGTTTAAAAAATATCTGTCATGCGTTACCATAACAACAGCACCACGATATTTCATAAGCATTGATTCAAGCAATTGAACAGTTTCGTTATCAATATGGTTTGTCGGTTCGTCAAGTAACAGAACATCGCTCGGCTGTGCAAAAGCCGCTGCTATGCCTGCACGTCTTCTTTCACCGCCCGAAAGAGTACTTATATCTCTTGTAACATCATCTATACCCATTTTGCCAAGAACAGACCTTACTTCAAATTCTTTTGCTTCCTGTATATCTTTTGGAAGGTGAGAAAGAACCTGACTTAATATTGTTCCGCTTTTTTCAAATTCAGGTATTTGTGGAAGATATGAAACTCTTATGCCTTTTGTTCTTATGACACTTCCGCTGTCAGCTTCTTCTGCTCCTGCAAGTATTCGCAAAAGTGTTGATTTTCCTGTGCCATTTATGCCGATAATTCCGACTTTATCGCCCTCAGTCAGAAAAAAAGAAACATCGTCAAGGACATTTCGCTCCATATATGTTTTTGAAATATTATTTGCTGAAAGTAAAATCATTTTTTTGAAACTCCCTTTTTATTTCTGTTTCAAGTATATCATACGTGAAAAAAATTGTCAAGGGCGGCGTGTCGCCGCAGCAATTAGGAATTAGGAGTTAGGAATGAGGAATTGTGGTGTCAGCTATCGCTGACG
>JALEJO010000028.1 GCA_022769365.1 Oscillospiraceae bacterium
TGGATATGATGTAATAATGACAAGAGATTCAGATAAAAGCATTTACGATAGTGGAATAAAAGGAACAGGCGAACAAAAATTATCCGATATGAAAAACAGACTTGAAATTTTAAATTCAAAAAGCAATGCAATATGCCTTTCAATACACCAAAATCAGTTTGCAGAACCCCAATATTCAGGTGCACAAATTTTTTATTCCGCTCATCTTATGGCAAATACTGAACTTGCTCAGACAGTACAGGATACTTTCAAAGAAATGCTACAACCTGAAAACGATAGAGAAATCAAAGAATGCGGAGATTCGTTATACCTTTGCTGCAATTGCAAAAATCCTATGGTTATGGTTGAGTGCGGATTTTTGTCTAACCCCGATGAAGCTAAACTTCTTGATACAGAAGATTATCAGAAAAAAGTCGCATTTACCATACTTTATTCCGTTTTAAGTTATGATTTAAAAAAATAAAGTTATTTTAAAATATAGAATTTTCTACTGTAAGAAAAGGTGTAAAATTTTAAAAGCAGAATAAAAATATGTCTGATAAAGTTTAAGATTAATATTGATAAGTACACAACAAAAGAGGTTGTTGCATTATACTTTGCAACAGCCTCTTAAATTTTTATTTATATGCATCAAATCTATCTACCAGATACCTTGAATATGGTGTATCAAGGTAAACATAATTAAATTCACGTTCAATTATTTTATTTTTGATATGAAAAGTTGAAAGATTATTTCGCAGGTCAGCAATTGATTGATAACCAAAAGTAATACCGCAATTTTCATATATAAGTTGTTCCATAAGACCAAAATTACTGATACAGACAACTCTGTCAAAATTTTGTATGCTTTTGTTATGTGCCTCAAGAAACTGTTCAAAAATCATTCTTGTTCCCGAACCTTCCTCACGAATAAAAAGGGTATTATTAAATAATTCTTCAATTTCAACTTCTTTTTTAGCAAATGGATGTTCTTTGCTGCATATTCCAAGAAAATCTTCTTTTCTATAAATTTTGTGTGCAAATTCGTTGCTGTCAAAATATCCCTCTATAAGAGCAAAATCAAGCTTTCCTGCCTTTAAAAGTGACAGCAAATTATCTGTATTATCAACCTCAACGCTGATATTGTTTTCAGGAATTGACAAATACTTTGCGACATGACTTGCAATCACATATTCACCTATAGTTTTAGTTGCCCCCATTTTTATTTTAGTTTCAGATTTTCCATTCAGATACCTGAAAAATTTATTTTCCTGATAAATTATATTCTCTGCATATTTTCGCAATTCTTCCCCCTCTTTTGTGATTTTAAGTGACTTTCTGTCATATACAAACAGCTTGCAATTATAGAAATTTTCAAGATAATGTATATGCTGTGTTACAGCAGGCTGAGTCATATTAAGCTTTTCAGCAGTAATACGATAATTCATACACTCACATAGTTTTAAAAAAGTTTTGATACGATAGTCAATCATTTCATTCTCCTAAATAAAAAATACTTATTAATTAATAGTAATTCATAATTAGATTTTATCATATTTTTATGGTATAATCAAGTAGTAATAAATATTTTTTACTATTCGGAGGTAATACAAATGAGTTTTTTAAAGAAAAATACGGCAGGAATAATTTTATGTGCTTTAATTGCATTATCAGCAACAATTCTAAGTACATTGAAGCTTGGAAATTTCTCACTTGAAATGATAGGTGCACCTGTTATGTCAATATTATTTGGTATGATTATTTCTCTTGCTGTGCCTAAACTTGCAAAGAGTGAAATATTCAATAAAGGAATAAAGTTCACTTCAAAGAAAATACTTCAATGGGCAGTTATCGTTCTTGGATTTACACTTAATCTTAATTCTATTGTAAAAGTCGGCGGTAAAAGCCTGCCTGTTATAGTTTGTACAATATCAATATCTCTTATTGTCGCTTTTATAATGATGAAAGTGTTAAAAGTAAATTCCAAAACAGCCGCGCTTATCGGTATTGGGTCATCTATATGCGGAGGTTCAGCCATAGCAGCTGCCGCACCTGTAATAGACGCTGATGACGAAGACGTTGCAAGATCCATTTCTGTCATATTCCTTTTCAATATTCTTGCAGCATTGATTTTCCCGACACTTGGCTATTCAATTGGTTTTGGAACAGAAGGATTTGCCGTTTTTGCAGGAACAGCAGTCAACGATACATCATCTGTAACGGCAACTGCATCTACAGCCGAAAATCTATATCATACAAGTGGAATTCTTTCAGCGGCTGTAACAGTAAAACTTACCCGAACACTTGCGATTATTCCTATTACACTTATCCTTGCAATATACAGAACAAAAAAAGAAAAGAATAAATCCGATTCAAAGTCGAATTTTTCTTTTAAAAAAATATTTCCTTGGTTTATATTATATTTTATAGCTGCATCTCTGATAACAACATTGATTACAAATTGCACATCAGGAAATTTCACAAATCTATATTCTGATAATTTTGTTTCTACTATGAAAATTCTTGCCAAATTCTTCATTGCTATGGCAATGTCGGCTATTGGTCTGAATACCAATATAATAAATCTTGTGAAAAACGGCGGTAAACCGATTTTACTCGGATTATGCTGCTGGGTTTCAATAACGCTTGTATCAATAGGTGTTCAGTATATCACAGGAATTTTTTTTACTGATATTTTATAATAATCAATTTGAATTAATCTGACAAAAATTTAAAAGCTGTTTTACGTCATCCGACATAAAACAGCTTTTTTTTAAATAAACTATTTTTTATTTCTTACTTTTTCAGACATTCTAAGAATATCTCTTGTTGTTTCTTCACTGCAAACCTGAGGTTCAAACGAAGGTTTTCCAAAATAGAATCCCTGTAAGAGGTCTACACCGCACTCAATTACTTTTTTAAGTTCATCTCGTGTTTCAACACCTTCTGCAAGAACAAGAATATTTTTAGATGCTGAAATTTGAACAAGTTTGGAAATAATATCCGATTTACTTTCATCGTGATCACAACCGCTTATTATTGACCTGTCTATTTTTATAATATTAGGTTTAAGTGTAAGCAATGCATATTCACTGTTGTAACCGCTTCCAAAGTCGTCAAGTGCTGTCATAGCATTCCATTTTTTTACAAGCTTCTGTTTACGCTTAACGTATTCATCATTTGTTTCTTCACCCTCAAGAACTTCTAAAACTATATTATTCAAAATATTATAGTTTTCAGTTTCGATTACCTTTATATCTTTATCATTGATAATACAGTTTGAAATTGAATTTACAAATAATTTTGTTTCAGGTCTTATAGTTCCTTTCACAATAAAATTATTGAATGTTCTGAGTGCTATCTTCCAAGTAAGTCTTTCTATTTCATAAAGTTTTGAACTTGTCTTGGCAATTCTGAGGAAGTCAAGAGGCGTTCTGAAAACATCAGACTGCGGACGCATAAGTGCTTCATATCCATATATTTTTCCTGTTTTAACCGAAACAATACTATGAAAAGCATATCTTACACTTTCTGTATCAATTATGCGGTTCATTTCTTCAATACCGGATAACAAAATAGAATCCTTTGTATATGTTGAAATATCAAATTCAGCAATGTTACCCTTTGTTGAATGTTTTATGGTATACATTGCAAAATCCGCAAATCTTATAAGCATATCATATGAAACTGCATCGTCTGGATACCACGAAATACCTCCGCTTGCCCTTATTTTATAATGTGTTCCGTCGCTTAAAATACAATAACTTGCTCTAAGTTTTTCTTTGACTTTCGCAATAACTTTTCTTATTTCATCTTTGCTGCTGTATCCGCTTATGAATATACAAAATTCATCACCCGACATTCTCGCAACAACACCATTGTGATACTGAAATTCTTTAAATACATTAGCTGCCGCTTTAATATAGTCATCACCAAAATCGTGACCATATGTATCATTTACATATTTCAGGTTATCAAGGTCAAGCATAATGAAAGCGGCTGTCTGGAGTTTTTCAGGTTCACGGAAAGCTTTTTCCGCTCTCTGATAGAATGCACGTCTGTTTAAAAGACCTGTTGTAATGTCGTTATCACGTTCATATTCGACTTTTTTCATCTCAAGAACTGATTTTGTTATATCCTGAACAAGTCCAAGGATTTTGGTTGAATCTCTTCTTAAACTAAAGCTATACCACTTCGTTTCGCCCGAATCTGTTTTAAGCTGAAATTCTTCTGTCATAACACTTTCATTATATGAGAAAATTACCTCTTTAAAAAAGCCATATATATTAGTGTTGTTCTTTTCATCAATATCAAGTATCAGTTTTTTAAACGATTCATATGAAAGAGTAATATCACTTTTAGAAAGTTTATTGCAATTAAGAGTAGATATAAAACTTTCGCTTACAAAAACGCTGTTATTTTCCGTGTCATACATAAACACACCTATTCCGACAACTGACATACTTATTATCTTTGAAACTCGTGATGCCTGTTCTTTAACATTTATCTGAAGATATTTTATAGCATCTGTAAGCTGATCTATTTCCTTAATTCCTGTTGAATTAAATTCTATTATTTCATTGCTGTTTTTACTTGAATTAAGTGTTTTTATGATTTTTGTTACAGGAGTTGTTATATGCCTGTTGATTATAACAGTAGATACTATTGTTATAGCCGCTGAAATTCCAAACGCTATAATAAAAAGATTAACAAGTGTCCAGTAAATATTAAGCGTTTCACTTTTTTCAGATATGGAAATTACTGCCCAGTTATTATTTTTAAAAGGCGAATCGTGCTTATATAGATTCATATTTTCAATAGTCCCGACCGTATCAACAGATACATCACTGTTTTTATTAAAATCATATATATTTTTTTCTATCTGATTTTGATGACCTATAACTGTATTATCATCAACAAGTCTTGAAAAAATCGGGCCTGAATGAAGAACTTCTTTATAAATGTCATCATTGTCATAGTCAACACCCAAAATATAACATGACCTATCGTTAGGCAAATCATTTCCCGGAATATAGCTTAAAATTGTCTTTTCCATAAGACCAATTCCAACAACACCATAAACAGTCCCGTCATCTGCAACAAGCGGAACAGTATATCTCATACTTTTTCTGCCTGTAGTTGAAATTGAAGAAAAGCCGCTCCAATAGCCAAGATTTTCCATACTTACATTCGGATTATCTTCTGCTGCTTCTATTGTTTTATAGTAAAACTCAAACTTTTCTTTATCATTCATCTGGATATATGATGCCCAGCCCGAATCAAGCATTACATCATATTGTTTTGCAATATCAGCACTTCCTGCTTCAAGAAAAATATTTTTATTGCTTGTTTCGGTACTGCTTGTAACATTTATATCTCTTACATAAACAGTTGGAAAAGAATCCGAATCACCACTTGATGAAAATAAATCTCCCGTATCAAGAATAACAAATGCATCATTAACAAGTCCACGTTTTAAAAGATTTATTACTGTATCAGCAGACTGTTCGAGTATTTCCTTGCTGACATTTTTATCTTTGGAAAGCGAATCATAGTCAGCGTTTCTTTTTTTCAGCACACTTTCACTTATGCTGTTTATATCCTTACCTGCTTCATATACAAGAGGCATTTTATTTACAAGAGTATTTTCAACATAATTTTTCCTGTTTACAGTTTTTTCCGACATTGAATCATATGCATATTTTTTTATGTATGAAAATTCTCCGCCTACATAAAGTGTTCCAAGAAAAACACCAAATTGAAGCAAGGAAAGAGTTACTGTTGACAGAAAAAGTCTTGCAAAAAAAGGATAGTTCTTCCCTATATGCTTTTTTGTGTTTTTTTCTTCTTTGCGATTTTTTCTTTTCATACTTTGCCTCTGTAAAATAACTGACTGTTATTCTTTCATTACATTATTTTTCTATTATACCTGTCATATCATTGCAAAATGTTTCGTACCACTTATCAAATGCATCGTCGCTTACATATTCTTCAAGAACAGTTTCTCTGTCCTCGCCATTTTTTATTTTTTCAGATATTTCACTGTAATCTTCATTTGCTGTATCCTGAATATGATTTCCAAGATAATCTCTTATTTCAGCTGAATTTTTAAAAGGAGGCATTGTGTAAAGATTATAATCTTTTATTTCATCAATTGCAAGTTTTAAAGTTGACTTTGAAACATCAGAAAGTTCTTTTCCGTCATCTTCAGCAATTTTAATCATCTCATCATAGTTGCAGGCATCTTCCTTAACAGGCAAATATCCCGACTCAACTGAAAAATCTATGTTTCTTTCTTTTTCAGTAAACCATTTAAGGAATACTGCACTTGCATACTCATGTTTTTCATCTGATTTAATAACTGACATACCTGCACCCTGCTGAACTATGTAAGGGTCTTTTCCCTCAAAATTTGGAACAGGAAGCACAAGATTATCAATAGAATAAGTATCATCATCATCTATTGTAACTTCATCAGGACAGTACATTGCACCTGTTGTTGAACAAATCATTGCAATTATTGTTCCTATCTTCATATCTTCACTTCTGAAACGTCCCTGTGATGTGAAATAACCTTTTACATAAGGAACATAATAATTTTCCCAAAGTTTCTTGACTGTTTCCTTATCAAGATTAAGTTCAGGTTCACCATCATCATTTATTGTAACAAAACTGTCTGAAAGCTGTTTTGCACCTATGCACATATAGTTTGCAATTGAATCTCGTCCAAAGAAAGCTTTTCCGTCATTTGGAATATCAGGAGTAAGGTCATCTGTATAGTTATAATATTTTTCAGAAACATCAACAAGACCTTCCCAGGTTTTGAGGTCATCTGTTGTAACGCCTGTACTATCTGCAAATTTCTGCCAGTCAGTTTCGTTAAGCATCATAACTTCAGTGCTTTTAGCTGTCGGGAAAATTTTAAGTGAACCATCTCCTGAAAACTCACCTTCGTCAATATATTCATCAAAATATTCATCAAGTTCTTCTTTAGTGAAATATTTACTCATATCTGCAAGTCCGTCAAGCTGATCAACAACATAAGCTGTTTCTGCATATGTTTCAAAAATATCAGGAGGTGTATCTGCACCGCTGTCTTTTTTAACTGCCGCAACAACACTGTCTGCAAGTTCACTTACAGAATTTTTGGAATAGCCTTCAACGATAATTCCTTTTTCAAGTCCTACTGTATTGTTGAATTCTTCAACAGCTTCATCAAAACCTATAAGCTGCACACCGTTATAATAATTCCATATAGTAATTGTTACAGGGTTATCTTTGCTTAAAAGAGAATCAGGATTCTTCTTTGCACTGCAACCTGAAAGTGTTGTGCTTGCAAGAATAGCTGATAATGTTAAAACTGATAATATTTTTTTATTCATAATAGTTCTCCAATACATTTATTTTTTTCTTTTTAGCGTCCTACACCCTTGAATATGCACGGAATACATACAAAAGTACTATAATTATATTATACAACAAATTTACACATAAATCAAGCATAAATTAACATATTTCACCATTTATTAATACACTTCTTTTCATTGTAAAGTCACTTTATTCCAAAGCTTCTCCTTCGTTTGCCTCTTCTATTTCAACAGATGACTCACCAACTCCATCTTTGAATCTTACGCATACAACAGCTTGTGCATAATTTACTGAACATAAAAAAGTTTTGTTCTTTTCTTTTGCTTCTTTTGAAAAAATATCAAAAATCTGTTTTACAACTTCCTTTGTAAAATATCCACCACGCCAATGAAAAAGGAGTGTTTTACCTTTTTTAACTGCTTGTTTTGTACGTTTTTGAATTTCTTCAAAAGTAGTCCAGGAAATTTTATTTTCTCTGTAATAAAAACTGTCATTATCTGTGCATTCAGGAATTTTCCAT
>JALEJO010000030.1 GCA_022769365.1 Oscillospiraceae bacterium
AGTATTGCAAGAGTATCATCTGATGTTATTTTGCCGTCAAAGAAAGCATCAGCATTTATCATTCCTTGTTCAGAAAGTGTTGCTGAATTTACAAGATATTTATTAAGCAAAACCGCATCAGCAATAGTCACATCATCGTCAACATTTACATCGCCATAAAGATTATTTTCGCTTGAAGTTGAGGTTTCTGTTTCGGTTGTTGGTTCAGTTGTTTCTTCTTTGGTTGATTCTTCAGGAGTTGTTCCGTCAGGTTCAACACCCCAGACAAGGTCGCCGTCAACATAAGCTGTGACTTTCTTTGTAACAGCGGCTGCGTCGTTATCATCTTCAAAACTTGTAAGGTCTGAATAACTATAGTCGTTTGATGAATCCCAGACAGTGTCATAAGTTGTTTCATTCATCTTGTTAAGAAGTCCGAACTGATAAACTCTGCTGCCATAGAAATTGCAGTTCTGCCATGATATTTCTATGTAGTAAGTTCCTTTATCGTCATATTTAACAGGTTCAGAAATTGTAGCCTGATTTTTTCCGTCTGTGAAACTCTTTTCCTGATCGTAGTCGATACGTGTTTCAATATAGCTTATATCTTCGCCTTTTGCAAGCTGTTCTGATATATTGAAATAATATCTGACTTTCATATCACTCATAAAGCGAGGCGGATTTGTTGTCTGATTATGGATAACAAGTTTTATCTGTAAACCTGCATCAGTTTCCTGTGCCTTGCCTGCTGTGACATAAACGCCAAGACCATCATCTTTTGCACCGGCTTTATTTTCAGACATATTAAAGTTTTCGATAACATGATTCTTATCGGCAAGTTCTTTTCCTTCAGCACCATAATATGCATAAAGACCTGCTAAAGCACCCGTAAAACCTGCGTTGTAGTCATCTGTAACTTCGTTGTAGATATAGTCTTTAGTTTCATCGTGATGATAATCCTTAGCATCAGGACCGCCTACAAGAGCCCCATACAATGTATGTGTCTGATAATCAACAGGATTTTCCATACTTTGAGTTGGTGAGCAGTGAGATGATCTGTGGTGTGGGAAAGATGCATAGTTATTTTCATAACCAACTTCATAAGCGTAACCCATAGGGTTATCGCCAAGAATATATTCCATCTGACCTTTCGCCCATTCTGCAAAAGTTGTATCGCCTGTTTCCTTTGCGTAAACCATAGCACAAAGCTGTGCGGCTGTATCATATCTTGCACTGCCATAATCATTGAGCATTGCAAATCCCGCAGGAGTCTTTGCAAGGAAAGCACCATCAGTTGTAGGAAGGTCTTTTATTTCGGAAGCCGTTATTTTTGAATTCCATAAAGTATCATCAGGTCCGAAATATTTGTGGCTTGTTGTTGTAACATCAAAATCAGCATTAGCAGCATCGCCCTCATTCATACCTGACCAATATTCAAGATTCCATCTGAAAATATACCAGTCACGTGAGATATTTGTAACAGGTGCAAGTTTTGCAAAAACTCCGCCCCAGACAGTATCCCAGCAGTGAACCCAGATATTCTGCCAGCAGTTGCCTGTATCTGAAATTATTCTTCTCAAATATCCTGTATATGGGTGAGCTCCCATTTCGCCTGTAACTGTTTCATCAACTGCAATAATATCGTTTATATAGTCATAGTTTTCTGTGCAGTAGTAAAGCCATACAGCCGCCCATGCAAGTTCATCATAGTCATAATTTGATGTGTAGAAACCGCCGTCATATCCAAGACTTGTAACAGTTAATGAGTCATCACCAAGATCTGAATGTGTTTTAACTGCAAAGTCATAGAGTGCTTTTGCATATGTAAGGCTTTTTTCAGCGTATTCAGGGTCAGTATCTTTAAAATTAAGATAGTTAACAGCAAGTGAAGCCGCTGCTCCTGCACATTGGTCTGATGCAGGTGTTTCAGTTGTTGCAAAATATGCAGGACGTTTAACTGCACAAGATGAAGATGCAACAAAAGTTCCATCAACCTGAAGTTCAGGTGCACACCAATAGTTATGGTCGTTATTACCTTCGCCAACCTGATAACAATATGCAACAACATTGTTATCCTCATCAAGGAAAGTGGCTTTCATAAAGTAGTCATTTGCCCATCTGAGTTCATCTTCAACGTGTTTTTGAAGCCCTGTTTCTATGTATGAATCTCTGAATTCATAGTAACCCCAGCCGACTGTTGAAGCTGAATATGAAAAGGGAAGTCCGAATTTTACGTGGTCGCCTGCATCGTGCCAGCCGCCTGTCAAATCAACAGTTCCATCACCGTCAGGGTCAAGGTATTTCTTATTTGCTTCAATAAATTCATCGCTCATATTAGTGCCGACATAAAGTCCTTCTGCCGCACTTGCTCCGCCGTCACCCTTGCCGCTGTCTTCTTCTACTTTATCGTTGTTTGCAAGAGATGACATATGTTTAAGCGGTATTTTTGCATCTTTAACATGACAATTGCCACGCCATGAATAATATCCGTCATCAGCAACTTCATCACCACATTTATTTGCATCATAAAAACATAATGCAAGCTGAAGTGCTTCTGCAAAGTTATCTGGATTATTCGGATTTGATTTATCAACAACAGCAGCATATGCTGATGTCAGCGGCAGTGACGAAAGTGCAACAACTGCACCGGAAAGACCTGTCGTAAGTCTTTTCAGAAATTTTGAATTCATTTTTCCACCTTTCATTTTTTTTCTTCAAGACGTTCAAAAACTATATCATAACTTTTATTTCCGTCATGAAGAGATCTGTTTACACGGCTTATTGTAGCCGTACTTGCTCCTGTTTTTTTTACAATGTCGTTATATACGTATTTTTCATTCAGCATTTTGGCAACTTGAAGTCTTTGTGCAAAAGAACCGAGTTCCTGATATGTACAAAGGTCTTCAAAAAACGCCTTGCATTCCTCCTCCGTTTTAAGACACGCAATAGCTTTGTAAAGCTGAGATAAAAACTCATCATTGTTTTTATAATATCTTTGCATAAGCGATTACTCCTCACTTTCATATGTTATATTTTACCACATTTATTTCAAAAAGTAAATATCTTTTTTGCAATTTTTTTTGTTAATTTACTTTAGTTCCACAACTGTAACTCCGTCTTCACCTTCACCATAAACGCCCGGTCTGAAAGATTTGACTGATTTTATTGAACGTAGTTTCTGTCTTATTGCGTTTCTCAAAACACCTGTTCCTTTTCCGTGAATAATCGTTACAACGTGCATACCCGACATAACAGCTCTGTCAATGAATGCCTCCATTTCGTAAGTTCCCTCATCACTTGCATAACCACGTATGTCAAGTTCCATAGACGCACTTCTTGAAACACTTCCGCTTACTTTTCCAGCCGTATTTTTACGTTTATTATTATTCGGCTGTTTTCCGTTTATTGTAACTTTTTTCTTTTCTTCAAGGCGTAATTTTTTTATATCAACTTTCGTTCTCATTATTCCAATTTGAACGTAAATCTGACCACTGTTGTCGGGTTTACCCGAAACAATACCGCTTTTGCCAATATCTGTGATATAAACACTGTCACCCTGTTTCAAAGGTCTTGGAAGAACATAATCTGAATTGTCATCGGCATTTTCAACAGGATTTGCGTCATTGTAAAGTTTGTTGAAAACCTGTTTGCTTTTTGACTTTGCGTCTGAAACATTTTTTGAGAAATCTTTTTTCTCTTTTTCTTTTCTGAGAGTGTCGAGTTCATCAATTAACGCATTTGTTTGTGCTTTGGTTCGTTCAATTATTTGCTGAGCAGCACCTCTTGCACGTTCAAGTTCATTTTGTCTGTTATCTTCGAGTTCTTTCTTTTCGGTTTCAAGTTCTTTTCTGAGTTGTTGTGCCTTTTCTCTTTCAATTCTTGCAGTTTCACGTTCTTTTTCAAGTTTTGTCTGAGTATCTTCAAGCTTTGAAATTATTTCTTCAAAACGTGTATTTTCAGAGTCTATAAGGCTTTTTGCATAATCTATCATATCTTCGGGCATACCAAGATTTGATGCGATATAAAATGCATTTGACTTTCCGGGTGAACCTATTCTAAGACGATAAGTTGGTTTTAAAGTGTCGGGGTCAAATTCACAAGAGGCATTTTCAACATCATTTTCAAGCGATGCATACATTTTAAGTTCCTGATAATGTGTTGTTGCCATAACAAGTGAATGCTGTCTGCGGAGTTCTTCAAAAACAGATTGTGCAAGTGCAGCACCTTCAACAGGGTCTGTACCTGTTCCTGGTTCATCAAGCAAAACAAGAGTTCTGTCATCAGCTTTTTTAATTATGCTTATGATATTTGTCATATGAGATGAAAAAGTTGAAAGACTTGCTTCAATGCTTTGTTTATCGCCTATATCAGTTAAAATCTGACTCATAACAGGAACGCAGCTTCCTTCTGCGGCAGGTATCATAAGTCCGCACATTGCCATAGCAGTCAAAAGACCAGCTGTTTTAAGTGCAACTGTTTTACCGCCTGTGTTAGGACCAGTAATAAGTAAAGTTCTATACTCTTCGCCAAGTTTTATATCAATCGGAACAGCAGTTTTAGGGTCAAGAAGAGGGTGACGGGCTTTTTTTAAATCAATATATCCATCTGAAAGAACAGGCATATATGCTTTCATTTTAATGCCGAGTTCTGCCTTTGCAAAATAAAGATTGAGTTCAACACATACGTCAAAACTTTTTTCAACAGCTTCTGAAACGGCTGCACATTCGCTGCAAAGTTCTTTTATTATTCTTTCAATTTCTTCCTGTTCTTTTGCTTCAAGTATTCTTATATCGTTGTTTGCTTCAACAACTGCCATAGGTTCAACGAAAATTGTCTGACCTGTTGCAGAAGTATCATGGATAAGTCCTTGAATTTGTCCTCTGTATTCAGATTTTACAGGCAAAACATATCTTCCGTCACGTAAAGTGATATTTGTATCCTGCAAGCATTTTTTAACGGATTCGGATTTCACCATATTGTTTAGTGTTTCACGAAGTTTAACGCCTGCTCTTGCAATTTTTTGACGTATTGAAAGCAGGGCAGAACTTGCACCATCTGCAATCATTTCTTCATTTAAAATTGATCTGTCGAGTTTTTCAAGCAGATAAGGCTGAGGTGAAAGCTGAGAAAAAAGATAATCAAGGCTTGTTTCTTTTTCACTGCATTTTGAATGCCAGTCTGAAACAGTCTGAATCTGACGGAGCAGGGAAGCGACTGCCATAAGTTCTTTTAAAGAAATTCTTCCGCCGGAACGGCATCTTGCAAGACTGTTTTTAACATTTTTGAAATTATAGAAAGAAGGCGAGCCGAACGACATGGAAAGGTCAAAGGCATCGCCTGTTTTACGCTGTTCTTCCTTAACTTCAAATTCATCTGTTAAAGGTTCAAGAGAAAGTGCAAGTTCTTTTGTTGCATCATTTGAGCATAATTCTGATAGCATATTAAGTATTTTATCAAGTTCGAGTTTAGTATAATCCTGATTCAGCATTATTTAAATATTTCCTTTCTGATTTATTGATACAAGTGAATTATAAAAATCAAGTGCAGAAAAACTTCTGCCAAGCTGTGTTTTTAAATATCTTTCGGTAAAAATATTCAGCATTTTTTCTGAAGATTCCGAAATTTTAAACATAAAAATTTTATCAAGGTCTGAAAGTGCAATATATCTTATGATATGGAGCATTGATTTTGAAACGGGAAAACTGTCTTCAATTATGTATCCTTGAACATATTTAAGACATTCACAGCAGTAAAAAACACCTTTACTCATTAAAAAAACCGGATTTTCAGGCAGATATTCAGCACAACGCTGACACGCAAGAAGATCCGGCATCAAACCTATGTCAGAAAGAAATCTGAGTTCAAAGATGCTTTTCAGCAGGGCAGGGGAGCGTTTGCCGTTTTCAAGGTAGTGGAAAGTATTAAGAGTAAGTCTTAAAATATCACCTGAGTCCTGATTTTCAACAATGCACTCGTTTATTATCTGTGCAAAATATTGTGCAAGACTTAGTTTATCAATGTCTTTTCTTATGTTGTAAAAAGACCTTTTCGGTTCGGCACTTTGAATGTAGTACCAGCCTTTTACTTTTTCAATACTGAATTCAGAATATGAAAAAAGCTGTGCAGCACCCGAGTTTTTGCCGTTTATTTTAACAGCACCTCTTGCTGTTGCAGTTATCAGACCATATTCTTTTGTCAGTATATTTAAAATCTTACTGCTTTCACCCTGCATAAATTCTCTTGTAACAAAACCGTTACAAATCAGCATCTCTTCTATCCATTTCCTTTCTGTATTTAAGGTAATCTTTTATTTTACCGCTTTTCTGAAACTTTTCCCATAATTCATCTGATTTCATTTTAAAGCCTTCTTTCAAAATTTGTATATAACTATTATGTATAAAGAAGGTTTTTATTATTCATCAAAAAAATTATTCAAGTCCGAAACGTCTTATCATATTTTCTTTAGTTCGCCAGTTTTCGGCAATTTTTACCCAGCATTGCAGATAAACTTTAATCTGGAAAAAGTTTTCAAGTTCCATTCTTGCAGATGATGAAATTTTTTTGAGCATAGCACCCTGTTTGCCAATGATAATTCTTTTATGAGATTCTCTTTCGCAGTAGATAACAGCAGATATATCAAGAATATCTTTATCCTGTCTTTCTTTGAAAACTTCAATTCCAACAGCAACGCCGTGCGGAACTTCATCACGAAGAAAACGAAGAAGCTTTTCTCTTATTATTTCAGATGCAATAACCTGTTCAGGTTGATCTGTAAATTTATCATCAGGGAAGAAATGAGGTGCTTCAACAGCAAATTTTTCGATTTCCTGCATAACATCTTCTATACCGTCATTTTTTGTAACGCTTATAGGAATTATTGCAGAAAAATTCCATCTTTTGCTGTAATTAAGCATTTTTACCATAAGCTGTGATTTATCTTCAAGCAAATCTATTTTATTTAAAAGCAAAATTACAGGCTGCTTTGACATATTGAATGAATCAAGCAGTTCTGTTTCTTCAGGTGAAAAATCTTTTGTTGAATCAAGAACGTATAAAATTACGTCCATATCAGTAACGGATTCTTTGACAGTATTAAGCATATGTTCGCTTAATTTGTTTTTAGGTTTATGAAGACCAGGTGTGTCAATGAAAACCATTTGCAAATCATCAACAGTTTTTATTCCTGTTATTCTTGTTCTTGTTGTTTGCGGTTTGCTGCTTACAGAAGCAATTTTTTCACCTATAATAAGATTAAGCAAAGAAGATTTTCCCGCATTTGTTCTTCCTGCAATGGTAACGAAAACTGATCGTGTCAATTTCAGACAGCCCCTCCTTCAGTAACAAAAGTTTCATCTCTGGAAATACCGAGTGCAGCAAGTACTGCTTCTTCTTTTTCACGCATAATTCTTTCATCAAGCGGACTGAGTTCGTGGTCGTATCCAAGGAGATGGAGTGTTGAGTGGACTGTTAAAAATCCTATTTCTCTTTCGAGAGAGTGACCGAAAATTGCAGCCTGTTTAATGGCTGTTTCAAGTGAAATAACAATATCGCCAAGCATAACAACATTATCGCCGCTTGGTTCAAAATGCTTTCCGTCTGTTAAAGGGAAAGAAAGAACATCTGTTACTCTGTCTTTTTGTCTGTATGCATTGTTTAATTTTTTTATTTCATCGTTGCTGACAAATGAAACACTTATTTCAGCATTATACTTGAAATTTTCTGTTGTCAGAACTGCCTGACAGCATCTTCTTATAAGAAGTCTGATTCCAACAGGAACTTTGATTTCATTTTGTTTGTTACTTACTAAAACTTTGATTTTTGGCATTAGTCATTTTCCCCTTCCTTATTATTAAACTGAGGTATGCTGTTTTTTTCATAGGCTGCTATAATATCCTGCACAAGTTTATGTCTTACGACATCTTTTTCATTAAACTTATGTATTGCAATATCATCAATATTGTCAAGTATTCTGACAGCTTCAAGAAGCCCAGATTTTCTTGGGTCAGGTAAATCTATCTGAGTAATATCACCCGTAACAACCATTCTGCTTCTGCTTCCAAGACGTGTCAAAAACATTTTAAGCTGCCCTGATGTGGTGTTCTGCGATTCATCAAGAATAATGAAAGCATCATCAAGAGTTCTTCCTCTCATATATGCAAGAGGTGCAACTTCAACAACACCTTTTTCCATAAGGTTTGCAAATGTTTCAAGACCAAACATATCCTGTAAAGCATCATAAAGCGGTCTTAAATAAGGGTCAACTTTTTCCTGCAAATCACCCGGAAGAAATCCGAGTTTTTCGCCTGCTTCAACGGCAGGTCTTGTAAGAATGATTTTTGTTACCTGATGTGCCTTGAATGCTTTTACAGCCATAGCAACTGCAAGATAAGTCTTACCTGTTCCGGCAGGACCTATTCCAAAAACAATGGTATTGTTTTTTATTGCATCAACATATCTTTTCTGACCTGCTGTACGTGGACGTATTGCCTTTCCCGATGCAGTAAGGCTTATAACTCCGCTTTCGTGAAGTTCAGACAGAGATTCTGCCTCGCCGTCACTTACAGCGGAAGTGACATATCTCACAGCCTGATCGTTTATGTCGCTTCCGTCTCTGATCATATTGATAAGCGATTCAAGGGCTTCCTTTGCAAGTTTTGTACTGTTTTCAGAACCGCATATTTTAAATTCATCGTTTCTGCTTACAATAACAACATCGTACTTATCTTGTATCAATCTGATATTTTCATCATAATTTCCAAAAAGAGTCTGGATAACATCAGAATCTTCAATAGTTAAAAATTTCTCAGCCAATTCATACCTCCTGAAATTATTCTAATACTCTTATATTATACCACATTTCGCAAGAAAATTGAATACATTCTTTGAATTTTTTTTATAAATTTTACAATTTTTCTGATTTTATTCTATTATCAGACCGCCTTTAAAAAAATTCGGAATTTTTCAAAAAAAGTATTCCATTTGATGAAATAATGTGATATAATATAGGTGTTGTTTTCTTAATTATGATTTTTGAAATAAAACGGAGGTAACAAAACGAAAATGAGCAAAAAAAAGAAAAAAGCTAAAGAAGAACCGCTTAATAAAAAAAGAAATGTAAAACTTATTGCACAGTCTGTTGTTGCAGTTGTGCTTGTTGCGGGGGTTTCGTTTACAGCTTTTAAAATTTTAACAGGTACAAAACATATAGAACATCAGGACAGAGGCGGAAACATTGCATCTGTAACGGAAACACAACAGGAAACGTTGCCTTTTCAGTTCGTTTATGAACAGCACAGCAATGAAGATATATACGACGGCGACCTTATTCTTGTAAATAATTCTACTGAATATAAAGCACAGGGCAAGGAAAATCTTGTAAGCATTTATGATGAAAAAAATTCTCTTCATCCCGAGAGTGAAAACGGCGATACAGCTTTTGGCGTAACTGACAGTTCACTAAGTCTTAGAAAAAATGCAGCGGATAATTTAACTGCAATGCTTGATGCATTTTATGCTGCTACCGGCAAAGATGACGTTGTTGTTTGCAGCGGATACAGAACAAAAGAAGGTCAGCAGGCTTTATATGATGATGATCTTGAGAAAACAGGTCTTGATTATTCAGAAAGAGTTGCACTTCCTGGATATAGTGAACACGAAGCAGGTTATTCGGTTGATTTAACTCTTGCGGAAGCTGAATATGATGGTACAGGCGATTATAACTGGATAAATGAAAATTGCAGTGACTACGGATTTATTTTAAGATACCCTGAAGACAAAACGGATATAACACAGATAGAATACGAGTCATGGCACTACAGATATGTTGGTGTTCCTCATGCTGAATATATTATGGAAAGCGGAATGTGTCTTGAAGAATATATAGATATGCTGAAAAATTCTTACGAAGTTTCATCTGATAAAACTTCAGTACTTGAATACACAGCCAAAGACGGAAAAATATATGATATATATTATGTTAAAGCTGATACAAGTTCAGACTCAACATATGTTCCATTCCCATCAGGATATGATTACAGCATTTCAGGAAACAACACAGATGGCTTTGTAATCTGGTTTGATACAGGAAAAACAGGCACACACACAAGTTTAAAAGATGTTTCACAGTCCACAGAATCTTCTGAAACTTCAGCAAGCGAAAATTCAGAAACTGAAACTGTAGCCGCTGAAACATCTGAAAATAATTAATTTTAAGGAGTAATTAAAAATGGAAAAGAAACCAAAGTTCAGTATACTGAACGAATTCAAAGAATTTATCTCAAAGGGTAATGTTGTTGATATGGCAGTAGGTCTTATTGTCGGATCTGCTTTTACGGCTATTGTAACATCACTCGTTGAAGATATTTTCACACCTATTATCGGAATGATACTTGCAGGTATAAACTTTAAGTCACTTGGAATTGAAATTCCGTGGGGAAATCATCCGTTTATTGCAATAGGTAACTTCATTCAGAATGTTATAACATTTATAATAACAGCAGCTTGCGTATTTATGGTTGTTAAGGTTATGAATGTTTTCAGAAAAAAGAAGGAAGAAACTCCTGAACCTCCAAAGCCTTCAAAAGAAGAACTTCTTCTTACAGAAATAAGAGATTTACTTAAAGAACAGAAATCAGATAAGTAATTTATTTCCAAAAATATACATAACAAGCCTCTCTTTTTAAAAGGGAGGTTTTTTATTTAAAAAGGGCGGTAATTTTCATACCGCCCTTTATTTTTGTATTCATTAAATTTTATGGTAAAAGTCTGTTTATATCTCTTGGGAAGAGTGAAGCTTCTCTTACATTGTGTGCACCAATAAGCTTCATAACAAGTCTTTCAAGACCAATACCAAGTCCGCCATGAGGTGGAAGACCATATTTATGTGATTCAAGATAGAACTTGAAATCTTCAGGGTCAAGTCCCTGACGCTTCATCTTTGCGAGCTGTTCATTGTAGTCGTGGATTCTCTGACCGCCTGATGTAATTTCAAGACCTCTGAAAAGAAGGTCAAACTTGCATGCAAGACGTGGGTCGTCCTTGTCGTCCATTGCATAGAACGGAGGCTTTGATGATGGGAAACCTGTGATAAATATAAAGTCGCTGTTGAACTTTTCCTTTGCATAGTTGCAGATTCCAACTTCATCGTCAGGTTCAAGGTCAGTTTTGTTTGCACTGCCCTTTGAACCAAGAATTTCTTTTGCTTCAAGAAGTGAAACGCAAGGAATTTCAGTTATAACAGGAACATCAACATCAAGGAGTTCTAGTTCATATGAATAATTCTTTTTAAGGAATTCAAATACATATTTAAGCATAGCTGTTTCCATAGCCATAACATCATACATACTGTCGATATATCCCATTTCAAAGTCAAGACCGATATATTCATTAAGGTGTCTTGAAGTTGCGTGTTTTTCAGCACGGTAAACAGGTGCAATTTCAAAAACTCTGTCGAAGAATGCAACAGCAGCCTGCTTGTAGAACTGAGGTGACTGGTTGAGGAATGCAGGTTTGCCGAAATATTCAAGGTTGAATATGTTTGCACCACCTTCAGCACCCTGTGCAACTATCTTAGGAGAATGAATTTCAGTAAAGCCTTCTTTAAGCATAAATTCTCTGAAACCGCCTACAACGCCTTCCTGAATCTTGAAAACAGCACGCTTATAGATGTTTCTGAGTGCAACACTTCTCTGGTTGAGTTCAACTTCTATTGAACAGCCAAGGTCTTTGTTTGAAACTTTAAGAGTATATTCTGATGCAGGTCTTGAAATAAGAGAAATTGATTTAAGTGCAATTTCAATTCCGCCCACAGCTTTTTCATTTTTTGTAACAGTACCCTTTACATCAACGAAACAGCCTTCTCTTATTCCTGAAAGCTTGTCTTTGCAGTCTTCAGAGTTATGTACTGTCTGGATAATGCTTCTTCCTGTTCTTACGATAATGAATGTGATACCGCCCATTTTACGCATTTTATGAACGCATCCACGAATTTCAATATCTTTTCCGACACTGTTTAAAGCATCTTCAAAATTAAATTCTTTAAGAAGAGTATCAGGAGAAACCTGCTTTATGCCGTCTTTAATTTCAGGCTGATAAATATGTTCAGCTTTAAATTCTGTACATTCAAAAGTTTCTTCAACGTTTTCCTTTTTGTTTTTATCTTCATGAGATTCTTCTGAAACAACAGCATTTTTAAGTTTATCTTCAAGAATTTCCTTTATAACTTTGGCTGTACATACACCTCTTAAAGATTTTGTACAGTTACCCATAAGGAAGCCAAATACTTTCTGTTCACCGTTTCTGTACTGTGCAACAGCAGCGGAGTTGTCAGCAAGAATTTTATCGATAACTTCTTTTGCTTTTTCAGTATCGTTAGAAATTATCATACCGTTTTTCTTTGCAATTTCTTCAGGATTACCGCCGTTTTCAGACATTTCTCTGAATATTTTCTTTGCATCGCCGCCTGAAACTTTTTCAGTATCTGCCATTTCAACAAGTTTTGCAAATTCTTCTGCTGAGAATGGAAGATTTTCTATTGAAATTTCGCCAAGGTTGATACGTCTTAAAAGTTCACCGAGAACGAAGTTTGCAACACTCTTAGGATTATTGTAAACCTTAACAGCATCATCAAAGAAGTCTGAAAGACGTTTTGTGTTAACAAGAATTTTAGCATCTTTTTCTGAAAGTTTATATTCTGAAATATATCTTTCAAGTCTTTCACCAGGCATTTCAGGAAGAGTAGCCTTGATCTTTTCAAGCATTTCATCTGTGAAATTTACCTGAAGAATATCAGGTTCAGGGAAATAACGATAGTCCATAGCATCTTCTTTTGAACGCATTGAAGTTGTCTGACCTTTATTATCGTTGAATCTTCTTGTTTCCTGAACAACTCTTTTGCCGTTGTCGAGAAGCCATGACTGACGCTTTATTTCATATTCAATAGCACGTCCTATTGCCTTGATTGAGTTAAGGTTTTTAATTTCTGCTCTTGTACCAAGTTTTGTATCACCCGGTTTCATAAGAGAAATATTAACGTCGCATCTTATAGAACCCTGTTCCATTTTACAGTCGCATATTCCTGCATACTGATATAAAAGGCTGATTTTTTCCATAAGTGCCTGTGCTTCTTCTGCTGAATGAAGGTCAGGTTCTGTAACAGTTTCAATAAGCGGAATACCGCATCTGTTGTAGTCAGCAAGAGAAACTGCATTGAAGTCATCGTGTATAAGTTTACCGGCATCTTCTTCAAGATGTATACGGTTTATTCTTATTTTTTTCTTACCCTGTGAAGTATCAATTTCAACAAGACCATTTATACAAAGAGGTCTTTCAAGCTGTGATATCTGATATGCTTTAGGAAGGTCAGGGTAGAAATAGTTCTTTCTGTCGAAAACAGAGAATTTATTTATGCTGCAACCAAGAGAATAGCCTGCTTTAACAGCATATTCAACTGCTTTTTCGTTGATAACAGGAAGTGTACCCGGCATACCCGAGCAAACAGGACAGCATCTTGTGTTTTTATCGCCACCAAATGCAGCACTGCAATTACAGAAAACTTTTGATTTTGTCAGAAGTTCTGCGTGTATTTCAAGTCCTATAACAGGAATATATTCTGCCATATTTTGCCTCCCAAATTACATAAATGATACAGGCTGCTTCTTTGTGAACTGACGTTCAAAAGCATCTGCTGTCTGAATGATAGTTGCTTCGTCAAACTGTCTGCCTATAATAGACATACCAACAGGCATACCGTCCTTGTTATATCCGCAAGGTGTTGAAATTGCAGGAAGTGAAGCGATGTTTACTGTTACTGTGCATATATCAGCCTGATACATTTTAACAGGGTCTGTAACATTGTCGTCGATTCCGTATGCAACAGTCGGAGTTGTTGGTGTTAAAATGCAGTCGCACTTTTCAAATATATCAGCATATTCACTGCGTATCTTCTGACGAAGTGCCATAGCTTTTCCATAGTATGCATCATAGTAACCGCTTGAAAGTGCATAGTTGCCAAGGAGTATTCTTCTTTTTACTTCCTTGCCGAAACCTTCACGTCTTGAATTTGAAATAAGTTCATTGAAGTTTTCGCCGACTTTGCTTCTGTGACCGTATTTAATGCCATCAAATCTTGAAAGGTTTGATGCGGCTTCTGCTGATGAAATAAGGTAATATGAAGCGACAGCATATTTAAGACTCGGCATTGAACATTCAACAAGTTCAGCACCCATTTTCTTGTATGTTTCAGCGGCATTCATAACCATTTCCTTAACATCATCGTCAATACCTTCAGCGAAAAATTCCTTAGGAAGAGCAATTTTCATACCTTTTATACTCTGACCTATTTTAGAATTTACGTTATCCATTTCACGCTTTGAAGATGTGCCGTCATGTGGGTCAAATCCTTGAATTGCATTAAGAATAGTACCGCAGTCTTCTGCACTGTTTGCAACAGGTCCTATCTGGTCAAGACTTGAAGCAAATGCAATAAGACCATATCTTGAAACTCTGCTGTATGTTGGCTTTAAGCCTGTAACGCCGCAGAAAGCAGCAGGCTGTCTTATAGATCCGCCTGTATCTGAACCAAGTGCATAAGCTGCAAGAGAAGCTGAAACGCTTGAGGCACTTCCGCCTGATGAACCGCCCGGAACTCTTGTTATGTCATATGGATTTTTTGTTTTTGCAAAAGCAGAAGTCTGAGTTGAACCTCCCATTGCAAATTCATCCATACTTACTTTGCCAAGCATAACAGCATTTTCAGCGTTGAGTTTTTCCATAACTGTTGCGTTATATGGAGAAACAAAGTTTTCAAGCATTTTTGAAGAACAAGTTGTAAGAACATTTTCTGTACAGATGTTGTCTTTTATTGCAGCAGGAATACCTGTAAGAGGTTTTGCATCACCCTTATCGATAACTTCCTGAGCTTTTTTTGCCTGTTCAAGAGCAATATCTTCGGTTACTGTTATGTAGCTTTCAAGTTTTGAATCATATTTTTTAATTCTGTCGAGATACTGCTTTGTAAGTTCAGGAGAAGATATTTCCTTGCTGTCAAGCATCTTTCTCAAATCAGAAATTTTCATTGAATTGATTTCCATATATTCAAATTTCTTTTATTAAATAAAAGAACTCCTTTCAGATAAATTATTATTCAACTACCTTTGGAACAACAAAGCAGTTTTCAGAATTCTTTGCATTCTGGAGAATTTTTGAAGTAGGCATACTTTCGTGTGCTTCATCTTTACGAAGGTCATAAAGATAAACATTTTTATTGTCGGCAAGTGCGTCATAAGTAACGTCTATTTCCTTGACAGTATCCATTATTTCAATGATATCTGTCATATCTTTTGCCATTTCTTCAATTTCAGCATCGGTAAAAGTTATCTTGCTGAGTTTACCAAGATAAGAAACCATTTGCAGATCCATATTACAATTCCTCTTTTCTTTAGAATTTATATTTTTATATAAAACAATACTTTACCATTATACCACATAAGAAGAAATATTGCAAGTTAAATTCACATTAAAAATAAAGTTTTTATAAAAAAATCCGTTGACACTCTTTATTTTATGTGATATAATTTACTTAAATTAACGAAAAGGAGCATAAAAATGAAATTTAATATAAAAAAAGCGGCAGCAATAGCAGTTTCGGCGGCTGTTGTATGCGGAATAAGCGTAAATGCGGTAAATGCAGCTGAAAGTGATTCAAAAACAACAAAAATCTTATGTATCGGTGATTCAATCACAGACGGATATGGTACAGATGGTTCATACAGAAAATTTCTTTACCATAATTTAACCGAATCGGGTTATTCAATCGATATGACAGGTCCTAACTGGAGCTGGGGTGATGCTTCATATACAGATGAAGAAACAGGCGAGACTTTTTCATATGATGCGGCACATTGCGGCTACAGTGGTTATGCAATAAAGGAATATTCCGGAAGAAACGGCATTCTTGAAACAGTTCAGAACGGGGATTATTTAACAGTTTACTCTCCTGATGTTGTAATATTGCAAATAGGTACAAATGATGTTATCGATAATCACGAACTTGACAAGGCAGATGAAAGGCTTGAAACACTTGTTGATTACATAGTTGAAAATATTTCATCTGAGTCAGATTTATTTGTAACTACAATCCCATATCTTGACCCGAATAGGTCAGATGTTTACAGCTGGTTTTCAAATTATCGTCATTCATCAGACTGGCAGACAAACTACAGCGATGATGAGGTTGAAGTAAATGTAAAAAATGCAGTTGATGAATATAACAGCACAGTTAAAAAAGTTGTTGAAAAAGTACAGTCCGAAGGTGTTAAAAATATTCATTTTGCAGATGTAAACAGTGCAGTAACAGATGTAAAAACACAGCTTAAAGATGGTGTTCACCCAAATAATACAGGTTATAAACTTATGGGAAACTACTGGACAGGCGTTATGAAACAGCATTTTTCAGGAGAGACTCCTTCTGAAACCGAAACAGAAAAGCCGACGGAAACAACATCTGAAACACTTACAGAAACAACGGAAGCAACAGAAACTGAAACATCTGAGTCTACAGAAACATCAACAGAAGTTACTGAAACAGAATCAGCCGAACCGATTGAAACAACAGAAGTTACTGAAACAGAATCAGCCGAACCGACTGAAACAACAGAAGTTACTGAAACAGAATCAGCCGAACCGACTGAAACAACAGAAATTACAGAAACCGAATCAACGACAGAAACAGAAACACTTGGTGATGTCAATGGTGATGATATAATAACAGTTTCAGATGTTGTTACTCTCCAGAAATTTATTCTTGCTACTGAAGGTGTTAAAATCAGTTCATATTCAGATATGAA
>JALEJO010000051.1 GCA_022769365.1 Oscillospiraceae bacterium
AAGTTTCAAACACCCTATGGTGTAAGGGGTATGGTTAACCATTTTTCAAATTCACTATATTTTCGCCTATTTATAGGCAATTTTTAGCCACCTTCATCACGTAACCAACACCGTTTTATCACTGAATCATCACAAAACTCAAACCCATTTTAATGCTTTTTTGCGTTTTTTGACTCATTTTTTCAGTACTTCAACGTGTTACATTATAACATAATTTGAAAGGTTTGTCAAGTTTTTTATGAAATCTTTTCATGGCAATAGCATTAAAAAAATTGAAAATATGTTATAATTGACGAAAAGAAAAACACCTCCCTAATAAAAGGGAGGTTTATAAATCCGTCAGCGAAGCTGACACCTTAATTTCTCATTCCTAATTCCTCATTATTACTTCATAGCCTTAACTTTTTCAAATTCGTCAGTAATTTCTTTTTCAGGTGCTTTTGTAGCAAGAGAAACAACGATTATGAAAAGAAGTGCAACTATGAACGCAGGAAGAAGTTCATAAATATCCCATGCACCGCCAAGAGGTCTTACAAAGAATTTCCAGATGAAAATTGTTAATCCGCCTGCAAGAAGTCCTGCAATTGCACCATATTTGTTTGAACGTTTCCAGAAAAGGGAAGTAAGCATAAGAGGACCAAAAGTCGCACCAAATCCTGCCCATGCAAAAGAAACTATCTGGAAAACAGAGTTATTCGGATTCCATGCAATAATGATTGAAATTGCTGAAATAACAAGAAGAACTATTCTTGCAACAAGCATAGAAGCTTTTTCAGAAAGATTTATTTTAAATACATTTTTCAAAATATCTTCCGACATACTTGAAGATGCAACAAGAAGCTGTGAATCGGAAGTTGACATTGTACAAGCAAGAATACCTGCAAAAATAAGACCTGCAAAAAGTGCCGCAATAACGCCATGCTGACTTAAAAGTTCAGCCATTTTAACTATAATAGTTTCAGAATCGGAAGAAGTTGAAAGATTTTCAATTACTCCTGAAGCTGAAAGAGTTCTGCCAGTCATACCAATAAGAATAGCAACAGCCATGGAAATAACAACCCATATAGAAGCAATTCTTCTTGAAAGCTTAATTTTAGATTCACTTTCAGTAGCCATAAATCTTAAAAGAATATGCGGCATACCAAAGTAACCAAGACCCCATGCAACTGTTGAAATAATGCTTAAAAATCCGTAAGGACTTGAAGTATTTGTATCATTATGATGTGCTGTGAAAAGAGAAAAATATCCTTTGAGTGATTCGGCATTGTCAATAACATTTCCAATTCCGCCAGCTGTATATACGCCGAAAATAATCATAATGAGAAGTGCAACAGTCATAATAATGCTCTGTATAAAGTCTGTTGTACTTGCGGCAAGAAATCCGCCTATACTTGTGTAGGAAATAATAACCAATGCACTTATAATCATAGCAATATGATAATTCATTCCAAAAAGTGACTGGAAAAGTTTTCCACATGCAGCAAATCCCGAAGCAGTATAAGGAACAAAGAAAACAAGTATAATAACTGCTGAAATACAGCTTATAATATGCTTTTTATCGCCATATCTGTTTGCAAAAAATTCAGGTATTGTAATGGATTTATTTACCGATGAATATATTCTGAGTTTTTTTGCGACGATAAGCCAGTTAAGATATGTACCAACCGCAAGACCTATAACAGTCCAGCCGACTTCTGCCATACCCGAAAGATAAGCAAGTCCAGGAAGTCCCATAAGTAAATAACTACTCATATCAGATGCTTCCGCACTCATCGCCGTAACAAAAGGACCGAGTTTTCTTCCGCCGAGATAAAAGTCCCCGACATTTTTATTTTTTCTTGAACAAACCACACCGACAATTATCATAAAAGCAAGATATGCTATAATAGTTATCAGTATGCATACAACATTTTGTTTCATACATTCTCCTTAAATAATTTATTTTATGCATATTTTTACATTTTTCAATATAAAACAACACAAATTATATTATAGCATATTTGCACGTTTTCGTCAAGTTTCGTTTTTGGGGTTTTTTATTAAATTATCAAATTATATTTTGTACTTTTGTAAAAACAACCCCCGTGGGTTCTTTTACAAACTCACGGGGGTTGTTAAAGCTTTATTAAATCAAACTAATATTAGTTAATGATTGCTTCATCTGTTTCCTTATCAAAGAGGTGAATCTTTGTAGGGTCGATAGCAACTGTTAC
>JALEJO010000055.1 GCA_022769365.1 Oscillospiraceae bacterium
ATTTTCTTTACTTTATCAGGTTCATCAAATGTAACATTAATGCTTCTGCTGCTTTCATCTACAAGTGAAACATCAATACTTTTTACTGATGAAGAAGATGGAATTTTTTCTCCGCATTTAAATGAATCAGTTGACTCTAAAGCACCTGCAAAAGATGCAGTAATTGCACCTGCTATGCATAATTCCACGACACTCATTATAATTGTTTTTGATTTGAATTTTCCTCTTTTAACAAAGACATAAATAATTGCCGCAAAGAAAATGCATGAAATAATTGCAACAGAAATTCCGTTTATCAAAAATCCGAACATAACAAAAAGTATTGCAATAATTGCCATTTGTATATGGAAAATTGGCTCGCTTGTTACGCTTTTGCCTGTATCTTCGGCTTTTCTGAATTTCTGTATAATATATGCAAGTGCAAAAATCACAATGATTGAAATAATAATAACCAAAACAAGTGACCACTTTGGAAACATTATTGAATCTGAAAATGTTGCGTCATCTCCAATTATGCCTGATAATTTACTTACCGTATAGATAAGAAGCCCAACAGGATTAGTTCCGTAAAATGCAGCAGGATAAGCATCAACTGTCATATAGTCACTATATTGATTTACAAGTGATGAAACAGCAAGTATACCGGCAGGAATTTCTGCAATTATTAAAACTGTAAAAGTTATTGCATCAATAATTGTTCCTGTAAACTGACATACAAGTGAAACTATTGAATATATCATTGTTATTATAGCCAGACCTGATAAAAATGTGCTGAATATTGTTCTGTTAATACCTGCATCAGGTATTGAAAGCGAACCCCAATCTGTTGAAAATGTTACAATCAATGATGCAACAATTCCGAATAAAACATAAGGAATAATAACTGATATAAGTCCGCCAAAGAAATCGGCAAGAAATCGTTTGTCCTTTTTTATAGGCAAAGCATAAATCATATCTGTTTTTGAACGTATAAGATTATATGAAAACATCTGAATAGGTGCCGATACTATATAAACAATTGTTGAGGACAGAAAAATAATTGCACCAACAACAGCTATTCCTGCAAATATGTCACGCATATTGCTTACTGATTTAAAATGTGACGTTGCTGAAATACAGCCGGAAGCCATAATCAGACCTATTCCCATAAGAAATGAAAGTATAAGGAAAAGACGTTTATTGTGTTTCAGATTTTCAGATATATATTTAAGTGTTCGCTTAGTCGAAGTCTGCATATCCCATTTCCTCCATTTCATAAATATAAGTTTCTTCAAGTGTAAGAGGAAGAATATCAAAGATTATAGGATTATTTTCTTCCGCTGCTTCTTTAATTTTTTCTTTGTCGCCACGAACTATAACGCTGTATACACTCATATTTTTATCAACGTGTAAAACCTTAACGTTTTCTTTCCTTTCAAATTCCGACCTAATGTCGATTTCATCATTATATGCAAGCTGCAATTTAAACATATCAGAGGCATCACTTAAATCCTTCTGGAAAACAAGTTTGCCTTTGTGAATAAGTGCACAGCTGTCGCAAAGTTCGCTTATTTCTTTTAAGTTGTGTGAAGAAATCACAAGTGTTAAATTTCTTTCAGCCATAGCATCAAATATCATATGCTTAACGATTAAACGCATTGTAGGGTCAAGACCATCAAAACTTTCATCAAGAAGAAGATATTCTGTGCAGGCTGCAAGTCCGATAATTACAATCGTCTGACGCTTCATTCCTTTTGAGAATGTGCTTATTTTTTCATTTTCAGGAAGTTTTATTATTGACAGAAGTTTTTTGAAAACTGTTTCTGAAAAGTTAGGGTAAAACGATTTGTAGTAATTTTTTAGTTCTTTTACAGTGTAACCCTGAAATTGAATTGTTTCATCATTGATGAAAAATATTTTTTCTTTAACAGACGGATTGTCATAAATTTTTTCATTGTCTAAAAGAATTTCCCCGTTATTCTGACCGTATATTCCGCTTATAAGTCTGAGAAGAGTTGATTTTCCTGCACCGTTTGATCCGATAAGTGCAAAAGACGAACCATCAGGTATTTCAAGCGAAATATTGTCAATAATTTTCTTATTATCAATGCTTTTTGAAACATTTTTAAGACTTATCATTTAATATCCTCCTTAACTACAATTCATCTATTCGCTGTTTCAGTGCTTCCTTTGAAAAACCAATATTCAATGCAATTTTTATCTGATTATCAAATTCACTAAGCAGATATTGTTCCATTTTCTTTATATCTATTTCGGAAACAAAACTGCCTTTTCCCGGAACTGAATAAATGATTTTTTCACGTTCAAGTTCTTTGTATGTTTTTGAAACTGTGTTTGGATTGATACCGATTTCTTTGGCAAGTATTCTTACGCTTGGAAGCTGGTCATTGGGTTTTAATATTCCACTTAAAATCCTGCTGAGAATCATTTTCATAAGCTGGTCATAAATAGGTATACCGCTTTGCAGATTGATTTCATACAATATTTTTTCCTCCTTTCATAAAAGAGTGTGCTTTCTTTAATTTTCTTTGCTTTCTTATGTGTACTATGTGGATTAGTACAGTTATATTATATCACCGTTTTTTCACTTTGTCAAGACCTATTTTTCATTTTTACAGATTTATTTGTAAAAAAATCCTGTTTTCCCTTAATTTTCTGAATAAATACATTATTTTACCTTAATTTTATAATTCTTAAAAAAGTTATAAAAATCTATGGAATTATTCAAGGGTATGTGGTATAATAATAAAATATGTTAATTGGTAACATTTATCAATAAAGTTCATTTATAGGAGAAATTAAGAAATGGTTATTGCAGTTGATATAGGCAATACAAATATTGTTCTTGGAATTTTTGATAATAACAATCTTAAATTTATCGAAAGAATTTCAACAGACCACAATATTACATCTCTTGAATATGTATTAAAATTCAAGAGTATTCTTGACATACACAATATAAATTCAAAGATGATAACGGGAAGTATAATATCATCAGTTGTTCCTGCCGTTACTCAAATGACAGAAGCAGCAATAAAAAGAATAACGGGAATTGAACCGAAAATAGTTGGAAAAGGACTTGAAACAGGGCTTGAAATATGTATAGACACACCAAACCAGCTTGGAAGTGACCTTGTTGTTGATGCAGTTGCTGTATGTGATGAGTATAAATGTCCTGCTGTTATCATAGATATGGGAACAGCAACAACTTTTTCTGTTATAGACAGCGAAAAAAGATATATCGGCGGTATGATACTTCCGGGACTTAATATTTCACTTGAGGCACTTAAAAGCCGTACATCTCAACTGCCAAAAATAGAACTCTCAGCACCGCCGAGTATTATAGGAAAAAATACAATTGACTGTATGAAAAGCGGTATGATTTATGGCACGGCGGCACAGATAGATGCTATTATTGAAAGAATTTCAGAAGAACTTGGCGAAGAACCGACTGTTATTGCAACAGGCGGAATTGCTGTTGCAGTTGTTCCTTTATGCAAGAAAAAAGTAATCAGAGATGATGCACTTCTTCTTAAAGGACTTATTAAAATATACAACAGAAATCTTGAAAAGACTATCTGATTATATTTATTTTTAAAATTTTTTGGAGGTTTTTTATGTTTGTTTCAACGACAGATGTTTTGAATTTTGTAAAAGAAAATGATGTTAAATTTATAAGATTATCATTTTGCGACCTTAGGGGAAATATGAAAAATATTGCGATAATGGCTGAAGAATTGCCATTTGCAATTGAAAACGGCATACCTTTTGATGCGGTTTGTTTTGAAAAATCAAACGATGAAAGATATTTGCTTGTTCCTGACCTTTCAACAATGAGTGTTTTGCCTTGGCGACCAAAGACAGGAAGTGTTATAAGATTTTTCTGCAATATTTATAAAAGTGACGGAAGTTTTTATGAAGCTGACCTCAGAAAAAAACTCAAAGATTGCGTTGATGAGATAAAACAGACAGGTTTGAAGTGTGAAATAGGCACTAAGTGCGAATTTTATCTCTTTAAAAATAATGAATACGGCAGACCTGAAAAAACTCCTGTTGATAATGGTGGTTATCTTGATGTTGCACCTCTTGACCAGTGCGAAAATATAAGACGTGAAATATGTCTTTCACTTGAAGAAATGGGAATAAATCCGCAGAGTTCATGCCATAAAAGAGGTCCGGGACAGAATGAAATAGATTTTATATGCAGTGACCCTCTTACAGCTGCTGATAATATGATGCAGTATAAAAATGTTGTTAAGGCTATAGCATCTCAAAGTGGACTTTATGCATCATTTATGCCAAAGCCTTTAAAGAATAAAGATGGCAGTGCTTTCAATATTTCTTTCCACGTTTCAAGAGATAAAACAAGCATTTTCGGTTCTTCAGATGAAAAAATTTCTGAAGAAGGTGAACATTTTATGGCAGGTGTTCTCCATTATATAAAGGAAATAACAGCATTTTTGAATCCGATAACAAATTCATATAAACGTCTTGGAACATTTATGGCACCTAAATATGCCGACTGGTCGGATAACAGAACAAATCCTGCGTTAAGACTTTCAAGAACAATGAATGATAATTCACATCTTGTACTTCGTACCGCTGATGCTTCGTGCAACCCTTATATTGCAATTTTACTTCTTCTTAAAGCAGGAATGAAGGGTATTGAAAATAAGATGCAGATTCAAGCACAGGAAACGAAAGTATCACTTCCACAGTCACTTGAAGAAGCTGTAGGATATGCAAAGTCGAGTGAACTTGTTAAGGAAACATTTTCACAGAATCTTTTGAATGAAATATTTGAACACTTCGACAATATGATTGAAGAATACAGAAAAGCTGAAGATAAAGATATATTTGAAGACGGTAAGTTCTTCTATGTTATATAATTATAGTTGAAAGTATGATTTTAAAATATATTATTTTAGGAAAGGAGATCTGAGAAATTAATTATGGACAGAGTATTAGTTGTATCAGGCTCCCAGCAGGGATTCAGCGGCATAAGCAGTTTTCTTAAATCGTGCGGCTGTCAGGAATGTGTGCATATTGAAAGCGGAAGTGAGGCAAAGCAGAGGCTTTCAATAGAAGAATTTGATCTTATAGTTATAAACACACCTCTTAAAGATGAGTTTGGATATAATTTCGCGGTTTCTGTTTCAGAAAGAACAATTTCCGGAATTATTTTTATATGTAAGGCGGATATGGCTGATGACATAAGCGAAAAAGTTATGGATTATGGTATTTATGTTGTATCAAAGCCGCTTAATAAATATATGTTTCAGCAGGCAATAAGAATGGCAATGGTAACTCATTCAAGAATGACAGGTCTTAAAAAAGAAAATCAGAAGTTGCAGTCTAAAATCAATGAAATGAGATATATAAATCAGGCAAAATATCTTCTTATACAGAATCTTGGATACTCAGAAGAAGATGCACATAAATATATTGAAAAAACAGCTATGGATACAAGACGAACTAAGATGGAAGTTGCTATGAGTATAATTCAGCAGTATAGTTAGCAGTATAAAAAATATTTATATAAAAAGAGCCAAAAAAGGCTCTTTTTTTGTTTTAGAAAATTTTTTTGAAAAAAATTCCAAAAAGTACTTGACAAATATAGTAAAATAGTGTATTATATATGTAGTACAGTAGTAAGGAGGTGCAGACGATGCATTTTGATTCAAATACACCGATTTATGTTCAGGTTGCAAATGATATAAAACAGAAAATTATATCAGGAGAACTTAAAGCGGGAGATAAAATTCCATCGAACAGAGAACTTTCCCTTATTTACAAAATAAACCCTAATACAGTTCAGAGAGTGTACAGGGAACTTGAACAGGAAAATCTTTGTTTTGCAAAAAGAGGAATAGGAATGTTTATTACGGAAGATGAAGCAATTTGCAAAAAATTAAAAGAGGAATCAATCGAAAAACTTATTGCTGAACTTATCAGTAAAATCAAAGCTATGAATGTCAGCAGGGAAGAATTTTTTGAACTTGCTGAAAAAAATTGGAGGAAAGAATAATGCTGTTATTTGAGAAAGCACAAAAAGGGTACGGAACGAAAAAAGCCCTTGAAGACATTAATTTTGGTTTCGAAAAAGGAAAAGTTTATGCACTTGTCGGACCAAACGGAAGCGGTAAAAGCACACTTATGAAAACTGCGGCAGGACTTGTTAAGCTGACATCGGGAAAATGTACATATAACGGTGTTGAAATAGGGGCAGCAACAAAGTCAAAAATTGCCTATATGTGTACAGAACCGTTTTATTATGACTGGATGAGAATTGTTGATGTAAAAAAATTCTATAAAGATTTCTTTGAAGATTTCGATACAAACAAATTTGATGAACTTCTTAAATTTATGGAACTTACACCTGATTTAAAAGTAAAAAGACTTTCATCAGGTATGGCTGCAAAACTTAAAATTGCTGCAACACTTGCAAGAAATGCAGAAGTTATAATGCTTGACGAACCTCTTAACGGTATTGACCTTATAGGCAGAGAGCAGATAATAAACTCGATAATAAAAGCAACAAACCGTGAAACAACTTTGATTATTTCAAGCCATTTGTTTGATGAACTTGAACCTATTGTTGATGACGCTGTTATGCTTAAAGACGGAAAACTTATTCTTGCAGGCAACCTTGAAACAATAAGAGAAAACAACGGAAAATCAATCGTTGAACTTTATAAAGAAATTTATGGATTCCATAATGCTTAATTTGTGAGGAGAATTAAAATGTTAAAGTTAATTAAATATGACTTTATGAA
>JALEJO010000089.1 GCA_022769365.1 Oscillospiraceae bacterium
AACAATCAACCGTTTGTCAATTGAAAAAAAAGCAGACAAAATAAAAGTTTCTGAAATAGTGAAATGTCTTGAAGTACCTAATGCAGGAGTTTCGAGAACACTTGGAAAACTTGAAGAAAAAGGTCTTGTTTTCAGATCAATAGACAGTATGGACAGGCGTAATATTTATGTTACCATTACTGAAAACGGCAAGAAACTTCTTTGTGAATGTCAGAAAAATGTTGACAAGTTTTTAAACAGAGTAAAAGAAAAATTCGGAAAAGAAAAATCAGAACAGCTTCAGACTTTAATGGATGAATTTGCAAAAATCTGGAAAGAAGAAATGAAATTATTAAACGAGAAAAACAAATAAAAAACAAAGAAAGGCAGTGATGTTATGCTAAGACTTTTAAAAAATATGAAGTCACACTTGCATTATGTTGTAATTATTATTCTGCTGCTTGTTGTACAGGCATTCTGTGATCTTGCTTTGCCTGATTACACATCAAAAATAATAGATACAGGTATTCAGAACAGTGGTATAGAACATATTGCTCCTGAATGGATAAGTGAAGATGAATATGCACTTGCAGAAATTTTTATGACAGATGAAGAAAAAAGTGAGTGGGAAAATCTTTATACACATATTGAATCAAATAACAGATATGAATATAAGGACGGCTTGAAAAAAAGTCAGCTTGAAGATGCTGATGAAAATCTTTTAACAGCACTTCTTATGAACTATCAGCTTTCAAATGTTGATGAAAAAACATTCAGAGAATATTTTAAAACAATGGTTCAGGACCCTGATGTTGATATTGATTCAATGTCAACGGAAGACCTTATGAAAATGATTCCGGGAGTTGAAATAACTTCACATCAGGCTGAAAATACAAGCGGTGAACTTGTTGAATATTACGATATAAGAAATGTTTTCAAGGCAATGACTGAATCAGGCAAAATGCAGGAATCTGACGTTATGAAAGTCAGGGAAGAAGCAGAAGATAAACTTTCAGCAATAGGCAGCACAATGACAAAATCAATGGGTATAGCTTTTGCAAAGCAGTGTGATACCGATGCAGGACTTGATATTGAAAAAACGCAGAAAACATATCTTATAATATCAGGTTTGAAAATGCTTGCGGTTGCACTTATTCTTACAGTATGTTCTGTTATAGCTGCATATTTTGCATCAATTGTAGGTTCAGGAGTCGGTCGTGATTTAAGAGGAAAAGTTTTCTCTCAGGTTGTTTCTTATTCAAGTACAGAAATGGATAAGTTTTCAACTGCATCTCTTATAACAAGAAGCACAAACGATATACAGCAGATTCAGATGGTAACAATAATGCTTCTCCGTATGGTATGTTATGCACCAATACTTGCAATAGGTGGCATAATAAAGGTCGTTGGAACACATTCAGGAATGGGTTGGATAATCGTTCTTGCAGTTGCAGTTCTTGTTTGTATAATAGCAGTGCTTATGGGTCTTGCACTTCCTAAATTTAAGATAATGCAGAAACTTATTGATAAAGTAAACCTTATTTCAAGAGAAATATTAACAGGTTTACCTGTTATAAGAGCATTCGGAAGAGAAAGACACGAAGAAAAGCGTTTTGATGAAGCAAATAAAAACTTAACAAAAACAATGCTTTTCACAAACAGAGTAATGACATTTATGATGCCTTGTATGCAAATGGTAATGTTTGGATTATCAGTTCTTATAGTATGGGTTGCATCACACAAAATTGATAATGGTACAATTCAGGTTGGTTCTATGACAGCATTTATCACATATTCAATGATGATAGTAATGTCATTCCTTATGCTTACAATGCTCGCTGTAATGCTTCCAAGAGCAGGTGTTGCAGCCGACAGAGTTTATGAAGTAACATCAACAGATTCATCAATTAAAAATCCTGTAAATCCTGAAAAGATTTCAACAGAAAAAGGTACTGTTGAATTTAAAAATGTTTCATTCAAATATGAAAATGCAGAAGAAAATGCAATTTCAAATATTTCATTCAAGGCTGAAAGCGGCAAGACAACAGCTATAATAGGAAGCACAGGCTGCGGTAAATCAACACTTGTAAATCTTATTCCAAGACTTTATGATGTAACAGAGGGTGAAATTGATTTCAACGGCGTTGATATACGTAAACTTGATATGAAAGAACTTCGTCAGGCAATAGGATATGTTCCGCAGAAGGGTATACTTTTCTCGGGAACTATTGCAGAAAATATAAAATTTGGCAATGAAAATGCCTCAGATGAACTTGTTCACGAATCAGCAGAAATTGCACAGGCAACAGAATTCATAGAAGAAAAACACAATAAATATGAAAGCTTTATTGCACAGGGCGGTTCAAATGTTTCAGGCGGACAGAAACAGCGTCTTTCAATTGCAAGAGCAATAGCAAAAGAACCTGCTGTTTATATATTCGATGACAGTTTCTCGGCACTTGACCTTAAAACAGACTCACAGCTTCGTAAGGCACTTGCAAAGAAAACAAAGAATGCAGCTGTTATAATAGTTGCACAGAGAATAAGCACAATTAAACACGCCGACAATATCATAGTTCTTGATGAAGGCAAAATAGCAGGAATGGGTACACACAGCGAACTTATTAAAAACTGCGATGTATATTTACAGATAGCAAAGTCACAATTCTCAGAAAAGGAACTTGCAGAAGAACTTGGAAAGGAGAGTGAATAATATGCCGGGACCAATGCGAAGATCAATTGAAAAGCCGAAAAATTTAAAGGCATCAGTAGGTAAAATTTTAAAGAAACTTGGCGTATATAAAATAGGTCTTGCTGTTGTAGCAATATCAGCGATACTTGCAACATTTTTTAACGTTATAGGCCCTAAGATACTCGGTAAGGCAACAACAACACTTTCAGAAGGTCTTATGGCTAAAATTGCCGGAACTGGCGGAATAGATTTCGGAAAAATCGGAAAGATACTTATATTTGTTCTTTTGATTTACGGAATGAGTGCATTGCTTTCATTCCTTCAGGGAATAATTATGACAGGAATAACACAGAAAATGTGTTACGGTTTAAGAAAAGATATTTCTGAAAAAATAAACCGTATGCCAATGGGATATTTTGAAAAAAGACCATATGGTGAAGTATTATCAAGAATAACAAACGATGTTGATACAATAGGTATGTCACTTAATCAGAGTGTAACAACACTTATAACATCAGTATTTACAGTTATCGGCGTTATCATAATGATGCTTACAATTTCGCCTCTTATGACGCTTATTGCAGTTATTCTTGTGCCAATATCAATTTTCCTTATTTCATTTGTTATGAAACATTCACAGCGTTACTTCAAAATGCAGCAGGAATATCTTGGTAAGATAAATGGTCAGGTTGAAGAAACATTTGGCGGTCATCTTGTTATAAAAGCATTCAATAAAGAAGATGATGTAACGGAAAAATTCAATGAAACAAACAATATTCTTTATAAGTCATCTTGGAAGTCACAGTTTTTCGCAGGACTTATGCAGCCTGTTATGATGTTTGTTGGAAACCTTGGCTATGTTGGAATTGCAATTTCGGGTGGTTTCCTTGCAATAAACGGAACAATCGGAATAGGCGATATTCAGGCATTTATTCAGTATGTTAAAAATCTTACACAGCCTATACAGCAGGCAGCTCAGGTAATAAATCAGATACAGTCAATGGCGGCAGCAGCCGAAAGAGTATTTGAATTCCTTGAAGAAGATGAAGAAGAACAAACTTGCGAAAATCCTGCAAGTGTCGCAAATATCAGGGGTGAAGTTGAATTTAAAGATGTTCATTTCGGATATAATCCTGATCAGATAATAATTAACGATTTCAGTGCAAAAGTTAAACCTGGTCAGAAGATAGCAATTGTAGGCCCTACAGGTGCAGGTAAAACGACAATGGTCAAACTCTTAATGAGATTCTATGATGTTAATTCAGGTTCAATAATGCTTGACGGAGCAGACATAAGAAAATACAACAGAGCCGACCTCAGAAGTGCTTTCGGAATGGTTTTACAGGATACATGGCTTTTCAAGGGCAGTATAATGGAAAATATTCGTTACGGAAACCTTGATGCAACAGATGAACAGGTAATTGCAGCAGCTAAGGCAGCACACGCTGACAGCTTTATTAAGACGCTTCCGGGTGGATATGATATGGAACTCAATGAAGATGCAAGCAACGTTTCACAAGGTCAGAAACAACTTCTCACGATAGCAAGAGCAATTCTTGCAGATAATAAAGTTCTTATTCTTGATGAAGCAACATCATCTGTTGATACAAGAACAGAAATAAGAATACAGAAAGCAATGGATAATCTTATGGAGGGAAGAACAAGCTTCATAATAGCCCACAGACTTTCAACAATAAAAAATGCAGACCTTATACTTGTTATGAAAGACGGAGATATAATAGAGCAGGGTAATCACCAGCAGCTTCTTGCAAAGAATGGTTTCTATGCTGATTTGTATAATACTCAGTTTGAAGAAAGTGCAAGTTAAAAAGTCACAAAAAATTAAAGCGGTAAGAAAAAATCTTACCGCTTTTTTCATTTGAAATTTAATTAAAATAATTTTAAAGTCCTACTTCTTCGCCAACAATAATGACTCTTATTCTGTCTTTTATTGCTTGAGTTGACTGTAAAAGATAGTTTCCACAAATCGTATTACCACCGCAGTTCTGACCAAGTGTTTCGCAGCCTTTGCCTCGCATAATGCATTCACCTTTTTCAGTACATGGAGTATTGCAGTTAAGTCTTATGCAGTTTGCAGGAGCAGCTTCACCTCTTACACGTTCAACAGCTTCATCAAAGTTTTTAACTATTTTATTATATCCTGCAATTATAATAACAGATTCAGGACCAAATGCAATAGGAGCAATTCTGTTTGAATTTTTGTCAACATTATAAAGCATACCGCTTTCGATGATTGCGTTTGTTCCGCTTATATATGTATCAGCAAAAAAAGCCTGTCTATAGATTTTTTTGATTTCATCAGGAGATTTTGCCTTGCTTCTGTCGAGGTAATTATATCTTCCAGAATTTAAAAGTTCTGTAAGTCTGCATTCGCTCAACGAAACAGAACCACCATGTGTAACGGTGTCACCGTCTTTTAAAAGAGATTCAACAATTGGACAGACATTTTCTTTAGTATCAGCGTAAAAAGCCGCCATATTGTTTTTTCTAAGGTTTTCCATAGTTCTTTCAATTACTTTCATAACGGCAGTTTTTTTATTTTTATCCATTTTAAATTTTCCTTTCTTTTCAAAAAATCCTCCCCTTTTTTAAGGGGAGGGGCTGCAATGTCATTTTATTTTTTAATTAATAAATCAGTTGCTTGCTGTCTGATTATCCTGACCATAAAGGTCTATTTCAAATACGTCATATCTCTTGTAAGCTGAATTATTTTTATCTGTATCATAAGAATCAGCCCATTCTTTAAGTTCGTCCTGATACTGATCACCATAAATGTCAGAAGCAACAGTATTTATTGCATCATCTGTCCAAAGGTCGCTGTCTGTCATTCTTTCTTCAATATCACGGCGAAGAATTATGTATTCAGTTTCATCATCATTTATAAGTTTAAGTTCGCCATTCTTGATGTAGTTTTTATTGCCTTCATCAAAAAGTGCCTGCTGAACTGACTTTGAAGGTGAATAAGTAATATCATCTTCATCAGGAGTATTTCCTTCGATGTCTGTTGTTGTTGTTGACTTAGCTATAACCTGTTCATTTGCAAAAGGAGCAGTTGTAGTAGTTGTTTCTTCTTCTGTTGAACTTTCGTCAGCTGTTGTATCTTCTTCATCAGAGGCATCTTCACTTGATGTATCTTCATCAGCTGATGTATCTTCGCTTGTTGAATTTTCTTCAGAAACATCTTCCTTTGAAGTATCTTCTGCGTTGGAATTATCTTCAGCACTTTCAGCTTCTGTTGTGTCTGTAACGTCTTCTGAAGTATCTTCAGTAGTGTCTTCTTCTGTTGTATCTTCTTCAGTAGTTGCTTCTGTTACAGGATTACCGTCTTCATCTGTTTCAGCAGTAGCAAGTTCAGCCTGTTCAGAAGAATATTCTTCATATTCACTTTCAACTTCATCCATCATAGATTCTTTTTCATCTTCTGTTTTGCACTTGCTGATTTTGTCATAGTAACCATCAATCATATCTTCAAAATCAGATAAAGCAGAATCTTTAAGAGCATCGCCTGAACCGTCTTTTTTGCTGAAAGTAAGGATACGAACACGTGCGTTGTTATCCTTGTAGAAGTCGTAGTATTCAGATTCATCAATGCCTTTTTCGCCGTCAACACCGTAATAATATTTGAATATTTCAGAATTCTTGAAACTTGATGTAATAACAGCCTTGATTGAATCTTCGCTTACACCTGCTTTTTCAATTGCTGTTCCGTAATAACCAACATAGTTTGCAACATATGTTTTGATTGATTCCTGATCTTCTGCTGAAAGTTCAAGATTGAGTTCATCGAATTTTTTTGATATTGCAACATACTGCTGGCAAAGTTCAGTTGCTTTGTTCTGAATCCATTTTTCTGTTCCAACGCTTTCGCCTGTGTCAGGGTCTTTGATTGTAAGAGCTTTCAGAGCTTTTTTGTCTGTCTTGTCAAGATCTGAATCTTTTGAAGTAAGGTAAGAAACAGCTTCTGAATATGCAGAATATGCATAATAGAGATAGATACCTGCATTTACGTCTGTACCATCAACAGTTAAGACATTTGCAGTATTTCCGCCGATTGTACATCCTGTTGCCATACTTGCACACATAGCGGCAGCGGCAGCGGCTGCTGTGATTTTTTTAAAACTTTTCATTTATTTTACCCTCCGGATAATTTTAATGTAATAAAAACTGAAACAGCTTGTAAAAGCATATTTTCGACTGAGTTTTTATTTTCAAATACCTTTCTATTATACAATATTTTTTTTAATAAGTCCATAGTTTTTTGAAATTTTTTCAGATTTTCACAAATATTTCAGATTTCATATAGATTTTTCGCCGTTTTTATGTTATAATATAGTTTGAGAAAAAATAAAAACAGAAAGTGGTGCGATTATGCTTGCAGTAATAACAGGTGCAACTTCGGGAATAGGTAAAAAAATGTCAGAATATCTCTATGAAAAAGGCTGGAATCTTATTCTTACAGGCAGAAATAGAGAAGTTCTTGCAAATCTTGAAAAAAAATATAATGGAAAAGCAGAAACAATTGCACTTGATATGTCATATGAAAATGACGTTTATAGACTTTATGATTTCTGCAAAGAAAAAGATGTTGATATGATTGTAAACAATGCAGGTTTCGGAATTTTTGGTGAATTTGAAAAAACAGATTTAAAAAAAGAGATTGAACTCATAAATGTAAATGTTAAAGCAGTTCACATTTTAACTAAACTGTTTCTTCAAAAATTTTGCAAAAAAAATAAAGGGATAATATTAAATGTTGCATCAAGTGCAGGATTTTTACCGGGACCTCTTTTATCTTCTTATTATGCATCAAAAAATTATGTAACGTCAATGACACTTGCAATAAGTGAAGAATTAAGAAGAAAAAAATCAAATGTGAAAATATGTATGCTTTGCCCCGGACCTGTTGATACAGAATTTAATAACAGGGCAGGAGTAGTTTTTTCAGTCAAGCCGATTTCAGCTGAATATGCGGCGAAATATGCAATAAATCAGGCATTAAAGGGTAAAACAATAATAATTCCCGGAACAATGGTAAGGCTTGGCGTTGTTTTCTCAAAATTTGTGCCTAAAAAGCTGCTTTGCCGGGTAACATATAATATTCAGAAGAAAAAGATGAAATAACTCTTAAAAAGGGAGTGATAATGATAAAAAATCCAACAATAAGTTATAAGGTAGCACTTGGCGGAATTATTTCTTCATTGTGTCTGCTTCTGATGTTTCTTTCGAGTATAATTCCTGCGATGTACATTGCTTTTCCTATGTTTGCGGGTGCGTTAATGATAATTATGGTTTCGGAAGTAAACTGGAAATGGGCTTTTTTAACGTATATTGCAGTAAGTCTGCTTGCCCTTTTTATAACATTCGACAAACAGGCGGCTTTTGTTTTTATAATACTTTTCGGGCATTACTCCATAATAAAATATCTGCTGAATAAAATACATAAAAAATGGCTTGTTTCAGCGATAAAGTTTGTTATATGGAACGCTTGTATTTTTGGATATTTCTTTGCGTGTGTTTACCTTTTGGGTTCAAAGGAACTTGTTAAAGAAGTTATGAAATATGGGGAAATCGGTGCATTTATTCTTGTGGGAATAGGTGATTTAACATATTATTTGTATGACCATTTTCTTGACACCCTTGAAATGCTATTTAAAACAAAGATAAAAACAAAAATCTCACCTAAAAAATAGATATTAAAAATAAAAATGGTACATCAGCAAAAGGATGTACCATTTTTTTATAAATGCAATTTACTGTAAATTGGAATTAATCATTCTTAGCAACAGGATAAACTGAAACTGCTTCAATTCCTTCATTTTTGAGGTTTTCTTCAAGCTTTTTAAAGTCAGCATAGTTCATTTCCGAAACGATTACATCATTTTCGCCTGATTTAACAACTTCAGCACCATTTTTCTTAACTGCATCTGCAATTTTTTCAGAAGAAACATTGCTTCTTAAATACCACATACTTGTGTAAGCATCAACATCTTCAATGAAATCCTGATTGTCTGAAGGTTCCCATTCAAGTGAAAGAACAGTGTTTCTGTGCTGTGCACAGTTGATTATATCACCCATAACCGCACTTGCTGTAGGGAATTTACCTGCACCTCTGCCATAGAACATAGTTTTGTCTATTGCATCGCCCCATACCATAACAGCATTGAAAACGTCATTTACGTGCGAAAGAAGATTTGAATATGGTATAAGTGTAGGAGTTACAAGCGGAAGAATTTTTCCGTCAGGCATCTGTGTAACTGAGGCAATAAGCTTAACAGCATATCCGAGTTTGTCAGCTGATGCAACGTCTTCAAGAGTTACATTTCTGATACCTGTTGTTTTTACACTGTCAGGGTAAACGTGTTTTCCGTAAATAAGCGAAGAAAGGATACAAATTTTTCTGCACGCATCGATTCCATCAACATCGGCTGTAGGATCTTTTTCAGCGTAACCGAGTTTCTGTGCAAGTGAAAGTGCATCTTCAAAAGACATATTGTCTGTTATCATTTTTTCAAGAACAAAGTTTGTTGTCCCGTTTAATATACCTGCTGCTTTTGTAATTGTATTTGCTGCAAGACATTTGTGAAGAGGTCTTATTATCGGAATAGCACCACCGACACTTGCTTCAAACATAAAGTTGCAATGATGTTCTCTTGCTGTTTTAAGAAGAATATCACCCTTCTTTGCAACGAGTTCTTTATTTGAACTTGCAACACTTTTACCTGCCGCAAGGCATGAATTAACAAATTCAAATGCAGGCTTTACACCGCCCATACATTCAGCAACAACTGTTACTTCAGGGTCATTTAAAATAATATTTATATCATGAACGACCTTGTCGCCATAAGGACTGTCAGGAAAATCTCTTAAATCAAGTATATACTTGAGATCGAGTTCTGTTTCAGCCTTTTTTTCTATACTTTCCTTATTTTTATAAAAAAGTTCAACAACACCTGAACCTACTACTCCGAAACCGAGTACAGCAAATTTCTTCATTTTCTTTTTTTCCTCCGATAAATTTTTGATATGATATTTTTTGTTCTGTCATTCTCCCGAAAGGATTCTGACTTCTATTACTCCTTCAAGTCCTGAAATTGCATCAGCAAGAGAAAGCGGATTTTCACCCGGTTTTATTTTTATGGAAATATAAACGGTTGCCGCTCCGTCTGTCGGTACATTCTGATTAACCGTCTGTATATTGGCATTCATTGACTGAAGCACTCCAAGCACACCTGATAAAACACCGACTTCATCTTTTAATACAGCATACAGATTAATTATTTTCTGTGTGTATCTGTCTTCGTAAGCAAACACAAGGTCTTTATACTTATAATAGGCACTTCTTGAAATTCCGACTCTTTTGCAGGCAGCAGATGAACTATTTTCTTCTTTTGCTGCAAGGATTTTTTTCACTTCAAGCACCTTTGTTACAATGTCAGGAATAATTCTTGAATCGACAACTATTAACTGATGTCCTTCCAATGCTTTATAACCTCAACTTTTTATAAAACTGTGTGTGACTGATGTACAGTTGTATTTTACTTATATACTATATCACTTTTTTCGCCTTTTGTCAAGTGCTTTTTTAAAATAAATCAGAAGAATTA
>JALEJO010000123.1 GCA_022769365.1 Oscillospiraceae bacterium
GTACCGCCTGCAAATAATGCCAACTATGCATGGATTCAGCATATGATTCATCACCTTGCACCAAATGGAAAAATCGGGCTTGTGCTTGCAAATGGTGCATTGAGTACGCAGTCAAGCGGTGAAGGCGAAATCAGAAAGAGAATCATTGAAGATGATTTAATCGAAGGCATTGTTGCAATGCCGACGCAGCTTTTTTATTATGTAACTATTCCGGTTACTCTTTGGTTTATTTCCAAAAACAAAAAGCAGAAAGGCAAAACTCTTTTTATTGATGCCCGAAAAATGGGATTTATGGTGGATAGAAAACACAGGGATTTGTCAGATGAAGACATTACAAAACTTGCAGATACGTTTACAGCTTTTCAAAATGGAGAACTTGAAGAGGTAAAAGGTTTTTGTGCTGTTGCAGCAACAGAAGATATTGCAAAACAGGATTATATTTTAACTCCGGGTCGATATGTTGGCATTGAAGAACAGGAAGATGACGGCGAGCCGTTTGATGAAAAAATGAAGCGTCTGACTTTGGAACTTTCGGAGATGTTTGCGAAATCGCATGAGCTTGAAAATGAAATTCGGGAAAAGTTGGGGGCGATTGGGTATGAAATATAATCTGCCTGAAAGAGTTGAAAGGGAAATTTCCTTATTTGCAAAAAAACATTCTGTTCAGAAAATCATACTTTTTGGTTCAAGGGCAAGAGGTACAAATACTGAAAGAAGTGATATTGATATTGCTGTTTATGGCGGAGATTTCACATCTTTTTATTTTGATATAAAAGAAAAAATACATTCTCTGCTTAGTTTTGATGTTGTTGAAGCTGATGAAAAAATTTCGAAAGCGTTAAAAAAAGAAATAGAAAAGGACGGAATTATTATATATGAAAAAGCTTGATAATTTTTCAAACTGTCTTGATGTTCTGAAACGTGCTGACTTTGAAATTGCAGATGAAAACGAAATATACAGAACAGGCATTATTGGGCAGTTTAACCTTACTTTTGAACTTGCATGGAAAGCATTGCAGGAGATTTTGAAAATGCATGGTGCAGAGGGAGCGGAAACAGGTTCTCCAAGGGAGATTTTGCAAATCGGCTATAAACTGGGATTTTTAAGTGATTCTGCGGTATGGCTTGCAATGCTTAGAAAACGTAATACTTCCGTTCATATATATAATGAAGAAGATATTGATGAAATGATTCTTTTAATTCGTGACAGTTTTATTCCTGCCTTTTCTGCCCTTGAAAATACGTTGAAAGAAAAACTTGATGAAGCTGGGGAGGATTGGGAATGAAATCTTACAAAATAGGGGGCGATTGGGTATGAAATTTAATAGGATAGGAAGATTGATATGAGTGAATTACAAGAAATTTGTAGCTATGCCAAAGGCAAAACAAATGTTTCAGAACTGACTTTAACCAATTATATTTCTACTGAGAATATGCTTCCGAATAAATCAGGCATTGTAAATGCTACATCTTTGCCAACAACAGCAACAACGCAGGAATATTTGAAAAATGATATTTTGGTTTCAAATATTAGACCATATTTCAAAAAGATATGGTATGCAACAAAAAAAGGTGGCTGTTCAAATGATGTTCTTGTTTTCAGAGCGAAAGAAAATATAGATAGTAAATTTTTATATTATCTTCTTGCTGATGATGCTTTTTTTGAATACTCAATGGCGACATCAAAAGGAACCAAAATGCCTCGTGGTGATAAGTTGTCTATTATGCAATATAATGTTCCTGATTTTGATTTGACAACCCAAAAACAAATAGCCTCAATCCTTTCAGCACTTGATAACAAAATCGAACTGAATAATCGAATAAATGAAAATTTAGAATTGCAGGCTCAGGCGATTTTTAAGTCTTGGTTTGTGGATTTCGAGCCGTTTGGTGGCGTTATGCCGGAGAATTGGAAAATTGGTTCGTTATCAGATATTGCAGATGTTCTAAGTGGAAAACGTCCACCTATGAAACAAAACAATAAAACAGAAGATGTTGATATTCCATTAGTTGGTGCGGCAGCAATCATGGGATATACCAATAAATTTAATCATGATGATAAAATACTTGTTATTGGTAGAGTTGGAACTCATGGCATAGTGCAGAGATTCGATTATCCGTGTTGGACATCTGATAATACACTTGTGATAAAAAGTAATTGTTATGAGTATATATATCAGATACTTAAATTAATTGATTATAAAGCGATTAATAGAGGTTCAACTCAACCACTAATTACTCAAGGAGATTTGAAAAAAACTGAAATAATAATTCCAAGTAAAGAATGTCTGCAAAAATATGAAGATGTTGTCGGCTCTTTAATGTATCGATACTCTCAGAACCGAATAGAAAACGAAAAACTTGCTTTACTTCGTGATACCCTCTTGCCAAAACTGATGAACGGCGAAATAGACGTTTCAAAAGTGAAGATTTAAGGGAAAATAATTATGTTATGTATGAAATGTGGAGCAAATGCAGAAAAAGGTCTGACAACATATGTTGAAGATTTTGGAAGTTGTCTTGTGATTGTTAGAAACGTTCCTTGTTATAAATGTTCGGAATGTGATGAAGTTATTTATACAGGTGATGTTGTTGAAAAATTAGAAGAAATTATTGATAATGCAAAAAAGATGATGCAGGAAATCTCAGTTGTAGATTTTTCTAAGGTAGCATAAGGAGAGAAAATGGCAGCCTTTTATACAGAATCCGACTATGAAAAAGCCTTGATAGAGCTATTTGAAAGCAATCTCGGATATGAATATGTATGTGGTTATAATATCGACCACAACGTAAAATCGCCTTTATATGATGAAGTGCTTGAAGAAAGCATTTTCAGAATCAATAAGGGAAAACCATATGATGCAATAAAAAATGCACTTTTGACTTTAAAAAATTTTGAAAACGGAACTCTCGTGCAGAAA
>JALEJO010000131.1 GCA_022769365.1 Oscillospiraceae bacterium
ATAATCAGTATCTTGCTTTTCTTTTAAATATCTGAGTTGTTCAGATTCTTTCATAATTTTATACGTTTGTTTTGCAACATAGAAAACTACAAACAAAAGTATTATATAAAATATCTGGAATGCAAACTGAGAAAGTACAGTTGATTTTCTTGGATTGTCACTAACTGTTATACAAAATGCCATAAATGAACCAGTATGGAATAAAAGAAACAGTATCATTAATCCATAACCTTTTATCAAAATATTCATTCTGCTTTTTGCAAAAGATATAATGGACATCAAAGCAAGATATACAATAAGCAAGAGGTCGTATACCATTACATTTCCGGCTATATCATATGCACTGTATTGAATTGCACTTGAATTCATATTTATTTTAAATACATTTTCTGTAAAGGTTACAATAACAAGTTCAGACACAAGCATACCTAAAAACATCAAAATATACATCCATATTTTTTTTAGGACACTATCTTTATAACAAAAGAAAATAAGCAATATAATTATTATATTTGTTCCAATTGCAAGCCGATTATCATCAAGCCTTATCTTAAATACATTTAGTGCAATAAGGTAATAAATTGGAAAGATTATAGTAGGAACTGCATACATTACAGCAAGCGGATATTTAGGTTTTGCTATTTGTGTATAAAAAAATGTTACGATAACAAATTGAAATACTACCATAACCAGTCTTATGGCAACATTCAAAGCAAACACCTTCCTTTCATATCATTTCTCCAAGAAATTTAAGATATTTTTCCTTTGAAGATGCAAACTTTAAACTTATAGGAATTTCAAAATCATTTTGGATTACAAAACTTTTGTTTCGCATTTCTTTTATATATTTCATATTCACAATGTACCCCTGATGTGTTCTTAAAAACTCAGGCGGCAGCTTCTTTTCAATATCATCTATACTGCATTTTACACTATATTTTATTTCATTTTCAAAATTTATAAAATTAGCCTCTTTCTGACATTTTGTTATATATAAAACATCTCTGAGTTCTATATTTACAAGTCTGTGGCTACCAATTTGAAGAACAATGCTTTTCTTATTTTCAAGCATTTTATCCTTTATAATCTTAACAGCCCTTTCAACACTGTTATCTTCAAAAGGTTTTAGTATAAAAGCATCGGGAGAAGCTGCAAAGATTTCCTGTGAATAACTGTTATATGCAGATATAAATACAATTATAAGGTTGGGAAAACGGTCTTTTAAATTTTTAACAAAGTCAATCCCGTTTCCATCTTCTCCAAGTTCAATGTCTTGAAATAATACTTCAAGAGAATCATTTATGCATTGTTCCGCATCTTCCCTTGAATTAACGGTTAAAATGGGTGTTTCTTTAAATTCTTCAAAGCTTCTCAATTTTTCCAGAAGCATTTCGGAAGATGCTTTTTCATCATCATATATAAGAAACAAACAGACACCTCCAAGAATGAAATTTGCATAATAAAAGTCATTCAGAATGTCAATTTTATACATTCTTCTCTGAATGACTTATCTTTATGTACCTATTATAGCAAATTAAGACTATTTTGTCAAGCAAGTACACATAATTTACTATAATATTTAACATTTACGCATATATATATATATATATATATGCGTAATATTTTTCATTTAATCACAAAATATCTATATGTTCGCCATTGAGTGCCTTATTCATACTTCTTACTGCACAGAATTTTCCACACATAGAACAAGTATCTTCGTGTTCAGGCATTCTGTCTGCACGTATTTTTTTTGCTGTTTCAGGGTCAATAGCACATTCCCATTGCTTATCCCAGTCAAGAACTCTTCTTGCATCTGCCATTTTATCGTCAATATCTCTTGCACCTTTAATTCCCTTTGCAATGTCTGCGGCATGTGCAGCAATTTTACTTGCAATTATTCCTTGTTTAACATCTTCAAGATTTGGAAGTGCAAGATGTTCCGCAGGTGTTACGTAGCATAAAAATGCAGCTCCGCTCATTGCAGCAATTGCTCCTCCTATTGCTGACGTTATGTGGTCATAACCAGGTGCAATATCTGTTACAAGAGGTCCTAAAACGTAAAATGGTGCTCCCATACATATTGTCTGCTGAACTTTCATATTAGCCGCTATCTGGTTCATAGGAACGTGCCCAGGGCCTTCAACCATTACCTGTACATCTTTTTCCCATGCTCTTTTTGTGAGTTCTCCAAGGCGTACAAGCTCTTCTATCTGGCAAACATCAGTTGCATCAGCAAGACATCCCGGACGGCAGGCATCTCCAAGTGAAACTGTTACATCGTATTCCCTGCATATATCAAGTATTTCGTCGTAATATTCATAGAATGGATTTTCTTCTCCTGTCATGCACATCCATGCGAAAACAAGTGAACCGCCTCTTGAAACAATATTCATCTTTCTTTTGTGTTTACGAATCTGTTCAATTGTCTTTCTTGTTATTCCGCAGTGGAGTGTCACAAAATCAACACCGTCCTGAGCGTGTAAACGAACGACATCTATAAAATCTTTTGCTGTTAAAGTATCAAGATCACGCTGATAATGAATAACACTGTCATAAACAGGAACTGTTCCTATCATTGCAGGGCATTCACTTGTAAGTTTCTGTCTGAATGGCTGAGTATTTCCGTGGCTTGACAAGTCCATTATTGCTTCTCCACCCATTTTAACGGCAGACATAACCTTTTCCATTTCAACATCATAATCCTTACAGTCCTTTGATATGCCAAGATTGACATTTATTTTTGTTCTAAGCATTGAACCGATTCCCTCAGGATTAAGACACTTATGATTTATATTTGCAGGAATAACAACCTTACCGCTTGCAACAAGAGGAATAAGTTCTTCTACTGTCATTTTTTCTTTTTCTGCAACTATTTTTAATTCAGGTGTAACTATTCCTTTTCTTGCAGCGTCCATCTGTGTATAATATTTTCTTTCTGCCATTTGATTCTTCCTTTCATTTTTTAAATTCTTCGTAATCAACGTATCCGTGATTTAACGGACCTGAACCTTTTCCAAGATTAAGATTAGCCAATATTGCTTGTGTTATATATTTTTTTGCACGTATAACTGACATTTTAAGGTCGTAATTTTTTGCGAGATTTGATGCAATTGCACTCGATAAAGTACAGCCTGTACCATGTGTGTTCGGGTTATTTATTCTTCTACCCTTAATCCATTCGGTATTGCCTTTTATATAAAGTAAATCATCTGCATTATTTAATGAGTGACCACCTTTTATAAGAACATTACAGCCGCATTCATCATATATTTTCTTTGCAGACTTTTCCATATCATCAGAATTTTTTATCATAATTCCTGACAAAACTTCAGCTTCACTTATATTAGGTGTTACAATTTCAGATATTGGCAAAAGACTATTTTTCAAAACTTCAACAGCCTTTTCTTCCATAAGTCTGCTTCCGCTTGTTGCTATCATAACAGGGTCACAAACAATTTTTTTAGTTTTATAAAACTTCAATTTTGCCGCCACGATTTCAATAAGTTCAGGTGTCGGTATCATTCCTGTTTTTACTGCATCAGGTCTTATATCTTCAAATACAGCATCTATTTGTGATTCAAGAAAACTTTTTTCGGGTATATTCATACATTTAACACCTGTTGTATTCTGAGATGTTAATGCTGTTATTGCTGTCATTCCATAAACGCCGTTCATTATCATAGTTTTAAGATCAGCCTGAATGCCTGCACCTCCACTTGAATCTGAACCTGCTATTGATAAAACTGTTTTCAAATAATCACCTCTTTAAATTTATAAAAGACTTTCAGCTTTTTTCCTGAGTCTTTTTGCTGCATTTAAAATATCATTTTCAGCAAAAATTGCCGAAACAACAGCTATTCCTGAAATACTGCAATTTCTTAGTTTATTTGCATTTTCAAAATTTATTCCGCCAATTGCAACAGCAGGTATTTTTACACTTTGGCATATTTCTTTCAGCTTTTTTTCATCTATTCTTATGGCATTTTTCTTTGTTGGTGATGGAAAAACAGCACCTACTCCAAGATAATCTGCACCTGATTTTTCAGCTAAAATTGCCTGTTCGACTGTTTTGGCAGTTGCACCTATTATGAAATCTTTGCTTGTAACTTTTCTTATTTCTTCAACAGAAATATCATCTGCTCCAACATGAATACCATCAGCCTTGCTTTCTACTGCAACGTCAAGGTCATCATCTATTATCAATGGAACATTATATTTATGGCAAATTTCTTTTAATTTACAAGCTTTTTCTATGAATGCATTTTTCTCAAGATTTTTTTCTCTAAGCTGCATTATAGTAGCTCCGCCTTCAAGAGCTTTTTCTGCCATTTCAAAGAAATCCCTGTTTTCAGACAATTTGCTATCTGTTATTCCATATAAAATAAGATTTTCTTTCCTGAATTTCAAACTCTCACCCTTTTAATTTTAAGATATATTTATCAACATCTTCGCAAGTCATAAATGAACTCATCAGGCACACGCCTGATGCATTTGTATTTTTTATCTGATTTATATTTTTTTCACCAATTCCGCCTATTGCATAAACAGGTATCGAAACGGCTTTGCAAACATCTTCAAGGAATGATATTCCTCTGCCAGCAAGTCCTTTTTTGCAATCAGTTTCAAATATATGCCCTGCAATTATGTAGTCTGCACCAAGTTTTTCGGCTTTAAGTGCATCTTCCACACTATGACATGAAACACCTTTTATTTGAAAATATGTTTTTTCCTTATCACTCATATTTTCAAATATATGCAACGGCAGATGAATAGCTTTGTTTTCAAGTTTTTCTGCAACTTTATAAAAACTGTTTATAATCAAAGGTATATTATTTTTATCACATATTTCTTTTATTTTTTTTGCAATTTCAAAATATTCATCTTCCGATAAATCTTTTTCTCGCAAAATAATTGATGAAATCCCTGATTTGCACAGCTTTTCTAATCTTGCAAAGAAATCATCTTTACAAAGCTTTCTGTTTGTAACACATATAATTTTAAACATATAAGTAATCATTCATAACCGGTTGAAGTCCTTCATCGCTTATATCTGAATACATCTTTTTAAGACTTCTTCCGTCGTTTATTTCAAACTGTTCATCGCCTTCGTCGTCAGTTTTGCCCTTGCCTGTATATTTACTTTCGTGGTCACCTATTCCTGTTGAAACTCCTGCTGATATTTTTGTTGCGGCTATTTTAACAATGCCGTTTCTGAATGTTTCAGACTCTCTTGATGAAACTGTTATTCCAACATAAGGTAAAAATATTCTGTATGCACAAAGAACCTGACAAAGTTGCTTTTCATGAACATCGAGCGGATTTATTTTATCGTTATTTATTATAGGACGAAGTCTTGGACATGATAGAGAAAACTCTGCCTGAGGGTAATTTCTTTGCAGATAATAAACGTGTAAAGCACTTGCAAGTGCATCTTTTCTGAAATCAGAAAGACCTAAAAGTGCAGAAAATCCAACACCTCTCATACCTGCTTTTAATGCTCTTTCCTGTGCATCAAATCTATATGGCCATACTCTTTTGTGTCCCATTAAATGAAGTGTTTCGTATTTATCTGAATCGTATGTTTCCTGAAAAACAGTTACATAATCAGCACCGCATTCGTGAAGATATTTATAATCTTCTGTATTGACAGGATATATTTCAAGTCCGACAAGACGAAAATATTTTCTTGCAAGTTTGCAAGCTTCACCTATATACTTAACACTGCTTTTAGCTTTACTTTCACCTGTTAAAATAAGAATTTCTTCCATTCCGCTATCTGCAATGACTTTCATTTCGTGTTCTATCTGCTGCATATCAAGTTTCATTCTGTTTATATGATTATAACAGTTAAAACCGCAGTAAACACAATAATTTTCGCAATAATTAGCTATATAAAGCGGTGTGAAAAGATAAACACTGTTTCCAAAATGTTTACCTGTTTCAATTTTAGCTTTTTCAGCCATTTTTTCAAGAAAAGGTTCAGCAGCAGGCGAAAGTAATGCTTTAAAATCTTCAACCGTACATCTTTCATGCTGTAATGCACGAAGGACGTCTTTTGCCGTATATGAATCATAATCATATGAATTCATTGCTGAAATAACTTCTTTGCAAACATCAGACTTTATTATTTCCATACCTTTCATATATTTCATATGGTCTGTTCTTGACGATGGATCTGTTTCAAGTCTGTGTTTTTTTTCAAGTGCAGCCTTTGAAAGATATTTAGAATCTATAAGAAAATTATTTTCCATTTTCATCTGCCTCCTTAATCACGAAGAAATCCTGTGAGTGGGTCAGATGATGAACCACCTCTTGAAAGTACTCTTCCAAGACCTGAAAGATATGCTTTTCTTCCGGCTTCTATCGCCTGCTTAAAAGCTTGTGCCATTAAAGTTAAATTTCCGGCTGTTGCAAGTGCAGTATTTGCCATAATTGCAGCAGCACCCATTTCCATTGCTTCACAAGCTTGAGAAGGCTTGCCAATTCCTGCATCAACTATTATAGGCAAATCAATTTCATCAATTAAAATCTGTATAAATTCTTTTGTTGCAAGTCCTTTATTTGAACCTATAGGAGATGCGAGCGGCATAACTGCCGCAGCACCTGCATTTACTAAATCTCTTGCTGTATTTAAATCAGGATACATATATGGCATAACAACAAAGCCTTCTTTTGCAAGAATTTCAGTTGCCTTAATTGTTTCCTGATTATCAGGAAGAAGATATTTTGTATCTCTCATAATTTCTATTTTGATAAAATTACCGCAGCCAAGTGCCTTTGCCATTCTTGAAATTCTTACAGCTTCATCTGCATTTCTTGCTCCTGATGTGTTTGGAAGCAGAGTTACGTTCTTTGGAATATAATCAAGAATATTTTCTTCCTGTTTTGTATTTGCACGTCTTACTGCAAGTGTTATTATTTCTGCACCTGCATCCTTTATTGCTGATTCAATCAGTTTCATTGAATATTTTCCTGAACCTAAGATAAATCTTGAATTAAACTCGTGACCGCCTATTATAAGTTTATCTTCACTACTCATAATTGAAAATTCCTTCTTTCAATATAATTAAACATCAAATTTTTCCGCAATAATCCTAAAAATAGTATGTGCTTCATGTGCCGCACAAAGCATTACTCTTGATGGAATAATACCTATATTATCTCCAACATCACTTACTCTGTCACCACAAAGATAAAATTTATCAGATAATTTTCTTGTTTTTATTGTGTTAGGCGAATCCATTCCTGCCATTCCCGAAGCTGCAACATAATATTTTTCAGGCAATTTCTCAAGAACAGTATTCGTAAGCATCGCTTTTGCAACAGGGTTGTCAAATGCCTCACATATTATATCTGCACCTTTTAAAAGTTCAACAGCATTTTCTTCTGTTATTTTAACAATGTGCTTTTCTGTTTGAACATAAGGTGCAATTTCATTTAAGTTTTCAGTTAATGCATCTGCCTTATAAACACCTATCTGAGAGGCTTTGTACTGCTGTCTATGAAGATTTGTTATATCGACTTTATCAAAATCTATAAGAATAAGTTTGCCTATTCCAGCCCTTGCAAGACATATAGAGATGTTTGAACCAAGTCCACCAAGGCCACACACTGCAACAGTTGCAGACGATATTTTTTCAGAGAGCTCACTGCCCTGCTTTTCAGCCTGTGCGGCTTTTAATTCTTCTTTTGATGGTATCATTATATCAGCCCCCTCCTACAAAACTAACAACTTCAACGGTATCTCCGTCTTTCAGAAGGGTTTCAGCATAAGAATTTTTTGGAATTATATTGCCGTTTATTTCAACAACAATTCGTTCCATTCTGTAATTTTCAGATTCAAGATATTCAGCAACTGTTTTTCCATCTGCTGCAATATCATTTCCGTTTATTTTGACCATAAAAACACTCCTTTTTGTAATATAAAAAAGCGGAAACACCTGATATTGATGCTTCCGCTGATATACTTTAAGTATATTTCCCTACGTTGGCATTATCCAAATCAGGTTTAATGGGTCGAGATGCATAATCTCCTCTCAGCCTGTCTGCAAGCTCCCCTTGTTATTCGCTGAACTTTTGAGTTCTATATTATTATAACATAATTTTTTTGTAATTGCAAGAGTTATTCTAAATTTCTTTTAGTTTTAATTTTCATCATCGTTGATATGACTGCTTATTTATAAAAATTCCTAAAAACAAGTATAATTTATGTATGTTATAACTTTTTTCTCCCTGCTTTAATTTTGTTAAAGCTGAATACAACCAAAAATGCAATAATACAACCGATTATTCCGCCTACAAGAATGTCAGTCGGAAAATGTACATAAAGATATAATCTTGAAAAAGCTATAATTGAAGCAAGTATAATTGCAGGTATTCCTATTCTTTTATCAAAACAGAATAAAATAACAGCACAACAGAATCCTGACATAGTATGACCTGATGGAAAAGAATAGTCTTTTGGAACTGAAATTAACATATCTATACTTTCGTTTATCCAGCAAGGTCTTTCTCTCATAACGAGATTTTTTAAAATGATATTTCCTATAAGCAAACCTGTTAGCAATCCTGTAATCATTTCAATTCCGCATAATCTGTATTTTTTTATAAAAATTAGTAATAATGCGACAAATATCCATATCAGACCACCGCTTCCAAGATATGTTATAAATGGCATAATTTTATCCAGAAAAATATTTCTTATATTTGATTGTATAAAATCAAGAACCATAAAATCAAAATCCTGTATCATATTATTAACTCACTTTCTCAGATGATACCAAGTCCCTGAAATAATGTTTTAAGTGCAATAAATATAAGTATTATTCCACCAATAATTTCAGATGGCTTTTTATATTTTGAACCAAATAAACTTCCGATTTTAACACCAATTGCAGAACAGACAAATGTTATAACACCGATAAACAAAACAGCCGGTAAGATATTTACTTTAAGAAATGCAAATGAAACACCAACAGCAAGAGCATCTATACTTGTTGCAATTGCAAGCATAAACATAGATTTAACTGTCATAGAGGCATTTACTTCTTTTTTCTCAAATGCCTCTTTTATCATACTTATACCAATAAGGCATAGAAGTGCAAAAGCTATCCAATGAGAAAATTTTGTTATCATATCAGTAAAAAATCTTCCAAGAAAATACCCTATAAGGGGCATAAGTGCCTGAAAAGCACCAAACCATGCACCTGCAATGCACATATGTTTCACTTTTATTTTTCCAAGTGAAAGACCTTTGCATATTGAAACTGCAAATGCGTCCATAGACAGTCCTACTGCCAGAACAAATAATTCAAAAATACTCATAATAATAATTACCCTTTCGATTTTAATTTTTCATCAGACATAAAAAAAGACCCAAAGACGAAAATGTCTTTAAGTCTCACCATTTAAGATACTACCGGGTTTACACCATTATGTCGATAATACCACATATTTTATATGCCGATTACTCCCTTATAAGCATAAATATTTTATCATAAAACCATTTATATGTCAAGAAAAACAATCCAATAAATAAAAATTTATTAAAACCATTTGATTTGTTTTATCTTGTCAACTAATTTCAAATTTATAGTTGACAAATAAGTTTAGATGTGCTATAATATACAAGGTCGTTAAATACGATAAAAAACTTATTTATCAGGAGGACAGAAAATGGAAACTGCTGTCGTTAAATCAAACAAAAAATTCTTTACCGTACAAAGAATGGCACTTTGTGCAATCTTTGCCGCACTTATTGTGGTCTGTTCGTGGGTGGCTGTACCAAGCCCGTTTGCACCTGGTGTAAACTTCACTCTCCAGACATTTGCAATAATTCTTGCAGGACTTCTTTTATCTCCGCTTGAAGCACTTTGCAGTTCAGTTGTTTATATTTTACTTGGAGTTGTCGGACTTCCTATTCTTTCAAATTTTACAACTATTTATGCAAAACTTCCAACTGTTGCAGGCGGATATATAATTGGTTTTTTCATTGCACCTTTTATAATTTCTCTTGTTAAAAATGCAATTTTTAAAGCTACTGATAAGCCTGAAATGGCGGCTGCAAAAAAACATACTGTTCATACAGTTGTTTATATCGTTGTTGCTATTGTAATTGGTATACTTGCAGTTGATATTCCGGGTGTTATTCAGGGTAAACTTTTAACAGGTGCAGATTGGGGTAAATCAATTGTTATGTTTGCAATTTCATTTATGCCTACTGATATTTTAAAATGCGTTGTTGCTGCAATAGTAGCTGCTGCACTTGAAAAACCTGTAGCATTGCTTCATAAAGAAAAGTATTAATAAATTCCTATAAAATATACATTTAAGGCTTGGGTTCAAATTTTCCTAAGCCTTTATTTTTTATCCAATTATCTCTTTTACTTTTGAGTAAACTGCATTTGCAAAATTTCTGTGTCCGTCTTCATTCATATGTTCTCTGTCGCCATCGCTTGGTTCTGCATAATCTGACGCTGCAAGGAAATATATATCATTCTGAATACTTATATTTTCATATTCCTTCTTTAACTGCTTTGATATTTCAACCGATGAACGTGAAAATTCAGGATCAAAACCATCTTCCCAGACACCTTCTCCAAGATGTATCGGCGAAATAAGAAGAATTTTACTTTCAGGGGAATATGTTTTTGCCTGATTTATGAGTCTTGTTATACCTTTTCCTATAACATTGGCATTTGCTGAATAAACTTTTTTGCAATCGTTTGTTCCGAGCATTATAATTATTAAATCAAGTGGTGTATGCGTTTCAAGAATATTATGAAAAGATTTTACACCATTTCTTCCCTCTCTAAGTGGGTCATCAAAAATAGTTGTTCTTCCGACAAGTCCCTCTTCATGTATGTTGTATTCACTTAAACCAAGTTTTTCATTGAGTATGCCGGTCCATCTTTTTTCCCAAGGCAATCTTTTTCCTGTAATCGGAATATATCCATAAGTATTTGAATCTCCGAAACATAATATCTGTTTCATAATAACACCTCGCACTGTTTTGTTTCTTATATTATACCATATTCCGATAGGTTTTGTAAAATATATTTTTTCTATAACTACATATAGCAATTATAAATAATAAAAAACGCTTCTTTTCAGAAGCGTTTCTATGTTAAAATTATATTTTATTCAGGATAAACAGGAAGTTCTGTATAAGTTCCAACTATTAATTTCAAAATAGCAAGTGTATCATTTGAATCAACTTTATCATTGAATAAACAGTCTGCCGCTTTAAGTTGTGGTTCGTTAAGAGCCGCACTTTTTACGAGATATTTATTCAAAAGAACTGCATCTGCAATAGTTACTTCTCCGTCTGAATTTACATCACCATATAAAATTGATGTGTCGACTGTTTCACTTGTTTTACCAGTTTCTGTTTCAGTTTCTGTCGTATCTTCGGTTTCTTTATCTGTTACAGTTGTAATTGTTGTCGTTTTTGTAGTTGCAGTAGTAACAGTCGTTGTAGCTGTTGTAGCTTTTGTTTCAGGTTCTGTTGATGGTTCTTCTACTGAAGGAGCTGAGCCGTCAGGTTCTATTCCGCCAACTAACACGCCATCAGAGTAAACACATATCTTGTCAGTTTTTTCTTCTGAACCATTTGCAAAGAAATCATTGTCCGTACCTATTTTGAGTCCGTCATAACTCCAGTCGTTTTTAGGGTTCCATGTATCTCCATAATACATACCCATAAGGAACTGATATTTCTTTCCTGAATTTGCTATTTTATATCCGTCCCATTTAACTTCAAAATAGTAAGTATTATCCTTTTTGTCATATTTAAATGGACCGCTTAAAACACCATTTGCACCCTTGTCACCATCTTCGGTTGCAGCCTGATCATAAAGTTCCTTGCCTTCAACTGAATTTACATTTGAAATTTCGCTCGAATCAAAATAATATCTTATTGAAATATCTGTTTTCGGAGATATTGAATCAGTCATAACTTTAAGAGAAACTTTTGTTGTTCCGGCACTTGTTGTTGCCTGCATATCATCAACACCAACAGCTTCAACCCAATAATCATTTCCGCCACTTTCTTCACCTGATGATGATTCTTCAGGTGGGAAGTCAGGTGTTACTGCCATATCGTCTGTGCCAAAAAATGCATAAAGACCTGCCGCTGCACCAACAAAAGCTGCGTTATAGTCTATTGTAACTTCGTTGTAAATGTAATCAGATGTAACATCTATGTGATTATCACTTCCATCAGGTCCGCCTACTAACGCACCATAGAGTACGTGACGCTGTTCTCTTGTATCTTCTGCTGAAAGAAGTCCAGATGCTGCACGGTGATGAGGGTATTTACATGAATTATCAGCATAACCGACAACATAGCATCTCTTTAACGGATTATCTCCAAGGAGATAGTTCATCTGTCCCATTGCCCATTCACTCTGTGCTCCAGGTTTACCATTGTTTGTATATTTATCATAAACAAGTGAAATAAGCTGCATTGCAGTATTGTATCTTGCACTTCCCCACTGACTTCTGAAAGCATATCCGCCTGCTGTTTCAAGGCCTTTCCATGCTGTAAAGGCTTTTTCAACTTCGTCCCAGAAATCATCATAAACATACTGATTCTTACCCTGTGCTTTTCTTACCATATTTACAAGGTCGAGTTCAGGGTGCTGCTGATTTATTATTGCCCACATTGTGTTTGCACCTGACCACATATCGTTCCAGCAATAACACCAGCCTGATGGTGCATAATAATCAACAAGTTCTGCTGATGTTTCAAGGTAATGTTTATCTTCTGTACATATATACATCCACGCAGCTGCCCAGCAATAATCGTCTTCCCATTTATTTGACATATAATACTGCTTTGGTCCATCTGCATTATCAGAAAGTTCCTTATCATTTGTTTCAGCAAAGTTCCAAAGTGCCTTTGCATACTTCAAAGATTTTTCTGCATATTCTTTATCTGTATCTTTAAAGTTGAGATAATTTATTGCAAGTGCTGCACAAGCTGATGCAACATAATCTGTTTGTGGTTTATCTGCTGTTAAGAAGTAAGCAGGTCTTATCATTGAATCTGTTTCAGGTGACTGCCAATATGCATGGTCTATATCACCATCACCAACCTGATAACAGAAAGCAATCATATTATCATTTTCATCAAGAAAAGTACATTTCATAAGATAATCATTTACATATCTCAAAAGCGTTTCAATGTGCTTATCCTGACCTGTTTTAACATATGAATCTCTGAATTCATAATAACCCCAGCCAAGAGTTGCTGCTGTATAATTTTCAGGCATACCAAATTCAACGTGGTCACCTGCATCATGTAAGCCGCCTGCAACGTCAACACAACCATCTCCGTCAGGGTCAAGAATATCTTTATATTTATCTATAAAGGCTTGTGAAAGGTTTGTGCCATTTTCTGCATCGTCCATTGGCTGAAGCGGAATTTTTGCATCAGAAGTATGGCAATCACCTCTCCATTTAAGCTGAGTATTTTCTGAAACCTGATCACCGCACATATTGGCATCATAAAAATACATCGAATACTGAAGAAGTTTTGCAAGGTCATAATTGCTCTTGCTTGAAGATTCAGCACTTGCATTCATAACAGATAACTGTGGAATTGATGCTGAAAACATCATTACTGCACCTGTTGTTAAAGATACAGCTTTTTTGAAAAAGTTGCTTTTCATTTTATCCTCCTTAAATATTATTAAATAATTATTTTAATGCATATTTTTGTTTATGCATTATGTTTCTTTATAAGTTCTCTTGCTGTTTCTTGAATATTATTATATTCTATTTCAAAATAATCAAGTACAGCTTTCATATCGTCCTGCATTGATAAAAAGACATCAAGAAGCCTGTTAGGTTTATTTTCAATTTGCCATTCTTTCAAACCTTTGTAATAAAATATCTTGCTTCTTTCATCAATGAAAAAAGGAACAATATCATTTTCAAGACACATTTTTAAAATAAGTAATCTGCCAACTCTGCCGTTCCCATCATAAAACGGATGTATTTTTTCAAATTCCATATGAAATTCTGCAATGTCATATAAATCAACTTCTTTTTTATTTATATATTCTTGCAACAAAACATACATTCGTTCAGAAACTTTTTCAGGGTTTACAGTTTCTATACCGCCAACTGTATTTGCATATTTTTTATAATCACCAATAACAATTTCAGAATTGCTATTTTCTGCAAATCCCAATTTAAGAATATAATGTATCTTTTTTACATAACTTTCAGACAGATTTTCACCGACCGTATCAAGTATAAAATCAAAACATCTGAAATGATTAGAGGCTTCAAATATATCGTTGACAAAAGCTGTTCCGTCAATGCTATGCGTTTCAAAAATATATCTTGTTTGTTCGTGGGATAATCTGCTGCCCTCGATATGATTTGAATTATATGCAAAATCGACCTGCATCTTATTATAAATTCCACCATTTATTTTATTGTTTTTTTCAAACAAAAGTGTATTTAAAAGATTCCTTTTTTTGCTCATATTTCCTCTGTCATTTCAAATATTCGGATATTACTTAGTAATTTTTCTCGCTTCAATGTAATATCTTTTATCTTCTGCGTGTCCCATTGAGAAAGTTTTTCTTGGAAGTGAACCGTCAAGAATTACTGTTGGGAAAAGATCTGATTTATCCATATCAGGGAGAATTATTCCTGCTGATTTATCATCTTTAACAAGACTTCTCAAAGTATCTGTTCCGTGAATGTAATCTATTTTTCCGCTGTTTTCCTTTAGATATTTATCAAGGAAATTCTGAACACTTCCAACTGTAAGCTTAGAAGACTTTTTACCCACATAGTAAGTTTTTTCACCTTTTGATGTTACAAAAACAAAACTCTGGTCTGAACTGCCATTTTCTGTAAGTTCAAGTTCCGATTTCATTTTATTTTCAAGGTCTTCAACGTTAACACCTGTTAAACTTCTGTGAATAGCCTCAAATTTCAGTGCATCACTATGAAGATTTACTATTTCAACAAGAGCGTATCTTGCAGGTGAATCCGACATATCTTTGTCAGGATTTTCTTTTTTAAGCTGTTCGTAATATGCCTTGGCTGTTGCAAGAGAATGGTTTCCGTCACCCATAGCATAAAGAAGTACAGGTTTATCTGTCATATTATATTTTTTATTGAATACTTCCCTGCTGCCAAGTCTTTCAAGTGCATTGTCTACTCTTTCAATGCTTTTTTCATCCATAAGATAACCGCTTACTTTTCCGCCGCCCTGCATAAGTGTGAAATCATAAAGATTTTCAAAATTTGCTTTTTCTTTTGCAAGAGGCTCAATAACAGTATTTTCGGGGTCATCAATAAGTATCATTATGTGAGGCAATTCAAGCGGTGCACCTGTTCTTATTTTAACTCTTGGTGGTATTCTTTCAATAACTGTTGATTCTGTTGCACGTACTTCAGATGTACTTCCCTTGCTGTAGTCATATTTTTCAAGGTCAATTTTTCCGACAATTCCTGCTCTGAGTATGCCGTTACCTTGTATTCTTTCAACGTATACCATAGAGTTTTTATATTCTTTTAAAACGTTGCTTTCAAGAATTTTATCCATTTCCTTGTGGATATTTTCTATTCTTTCTTCAACGTTACTATCTTCAAGATAAACTTCAGGCAATATAAGATTAAGTGCAGAAGGTGCATCTCCAACGATTTTTTCTGTTTCTTTCCAGTACTCCGGTTCACTTGTATACTGATCGCAAGCTATAACAGACCACTTTGACATATCAGTTCCTTTATTTGGAACAAGTATATCTGCTGCACTAAATGCTGTTTTACCCATAATTAAAATCCTCCTGTAAAATTATAATTTGACTTTTTTATTTTATATGATATAATAATCATATATATCTTAATGAAAGGTTTGTTTAAAATGAAATCGAGAATACATATTTTCAAAATAAACAAAGGTGTTATATTTTCATCATCTTCAGAAGATGAAATATCACTTGTAAAAAAATACTGTCTGTCCGCCAAAATTCCTGTATGTTTCTTAAATAGTGAAAACTATGAAAAAAACATAAAAGAAATATCTCAGAACTTTAGCCTGTATTCTTCAGAAAATATTTCTGAAACAAATACTCAGTTTCTTGTTTTATGCGGATTTAGCGGAAGTGAAATAAATCATTTTCTTGATTATCTCAATTCTAATGGCTTAAGCATTCCACTTAAATGCACTGCAACACAGATGAATGTTTCAATGACTGTTTCAGAATGCATTGAATGCATAAAAGAAGAACATTCACAAATGCACAGAAATGATTAAAGAGGAAGTACATCTTCAAAAACCGCATAAAATTTAAGCGGTATATGTTTATCCATATGGCACTTGCCAAAAAACCATTTTCTGTAATTACAAGCTTTTATAACATCTTCAAAAAACGTGTGTATTTCAAGTCTTTGAAGCACATCAACCCCAAGGCAATCTTTCAGTGATGCAGGCGGTTCATGAGTTACAATGTAATCGACAGTATTGTTGTATTTTTCAAGATTTTTTATTGCCCTTAAAATCTCATTATGTGTCGGCTGTTCCTGATGCCACCATTTTCCTGTATCTATTCTGTATTCAAAATCCTGACTATGTCCACCTCCAAAGGTGAATATAGTCTTTTTTTCTATTGTGAAGATTTGTCCTCTCAGCAAGTGAATTATATTATTTCTTATCATTCTTGCTGCCCCACCATTCCAGTTTACAACCCTATATTGTTCAAGAAGGTCGAAATTTTCGTGACAGCCGTCAATAAATGCAATGTTATATTTTTTTTCACTTAATCTGTCGAGTATTTGTTCTTCTTTTTTTGAACCGTCCCAGATAAATCCAAAATCGCCGCACACAATAAGTGTATCTCCGGGTTTCAGTTTCTTATATTCTGAATCTTTAAATCTTTCAATGTCACCGTGCAAATCACCAGTCACATATATCACACATATCACATCCTGTTCTAAAATGCATAAAATCATTCAACATATGCACATAATAAAATTTCTACTATAACAATTACAATTATACCACAATTGAATCCAATAGTCAAACGAAAATTAAAAATAATTTTTTTAAAATTTTCTCTTTTATTTTCAGGTAAAATATGTTATAATACGTAGTATGCTTTATTATAAACAATTATTAATTTTTTCGGAGGAAATAAATAGATTTAAAAAAAGTTGTTGCTTCAACCCTGGCAATATCGCTTCTTGCCACTACTTTTGAAGGAAGTATTTCTGATTTGAAATAGACATAAACTGACATAAAAATTTATTTTTTTTCATTTTCCTCTTTTATTTTTAAATAAATTATGGTATAATATACTTTGTATCATATATTATAAAAAAGGAGCATTGTTTTGAAAAGGACATTAAACAGAATTATTTCCCTTTTTCTTACTTTTTGTTTTGTATTGGTCTTTGCAATATGTTCACTATCGGGAAATATATCCGCAAAAGCACTTAATTTTACACCTGATTTCGGCATAAACAGTGATTCAGCCATCGTTTACAGCCTTGACAGCGGAGATATTATTTATCAGAAAAATCAGGAAAAAAAGCAGATTCCAGCACAACTTATTCAGATTATGGCAGCCGTTATCTGTCTTGAAAATTGTGATGATATTGATGGAACGCTTATAACCGCAAATAATTCTCTCTACGATGAGTTTTATATTTACGGAAATGAGTATGGTTATGACGATTTGAGATATGCACAAATATACAATGGTGATAAACTTTCTGTAACTGAACTTTTATATGCTATGCTTTTAACGTCATCTGTTGAAGCATCAGTTATACTTTCAAATTATTTTGGTGATGGAAGTACAAATGTTTTTGCAGACAAAATGAATACAAAAGCCGCTGAAATAGGTTGTACTAATACTCATTTTACAAATGCAACGGGTCTTTATGACGAAAATCAATATTCAACAGCATCAGATATGCTTAAAATCACTCAATATGCTTTGAAAGTTCCAAGATTTGAGGAAATAGCAACAGCACAGAGCTATACTCCGACAATTCGTGAATCAAAAAATCATACAAGTGGTGATTGGTACTGGAGTAATGCAAACACAATGATGGCTGAAAAAAGCAGTTATTATTATGAAGGTGCAAAAGGAATAAAAACCGGAAATCTTGAACAAGCAGGTCGAAATCTCATAATGATGTGCAGCAAAAGCGGCAAAAATTTTCTTTTAATACTTATGAATGCTCCTTTTACAGACGGTGATGGCGAACTTCAGTATTATCATCTTATTGATGCTGAAAAACTTCTTGATTGGTGTTATAATAATTTTGACTATACAAGCATTATAAAAGAAGACGATGAAGTTGCAGAAATACCTGTTTCTCTTGCAAAAGGTGACGGATATGTTCTTGTACACGCTGAAAAAACTTATACCGAAATGTGGTGTACAGATGTTGACACATCTGCCATACAACGTGAAATAAATCTTTATGACAACGTTTCAGCACCGGTTGGAAAAGGCGAAAAACTTGGAACAATCAAACTGACATATAATGGCGAAGAGATAACAACTCTTAATCTTGTTGCAGTTTCATCTGTTAAGCGTTCTCCTATTAAATATTTCACTCATGCACTTATAAATTATCCTAATTCGATATTTATGAAACTTTCAATAATAGCTGCATCTGTTATTACTGTTTTATACCTTTTAATATGCATATGGTCTTACTCAAATTTCCTGAACAATTCAAAACCACAAGAACCTGTTCATATTATAACAAGGGTTGAAAAGGGTGCAGGAAAGGCTCCTAAAAAGAAGAAAAATCCCCCTAAAGATGTTTACAAAGCACCTGAAGATAAACGATACAACGCAAAACCTATAAAACCTGTAGATATTAAATATGATGATAAAGATTTTAGGCATTAAAACACATAATAAAGCAAATCCCCCGATTTTTAATCGAGGGATTTTTTTATGATTATTCAGGTTTTATCATCGTAAGAGAAATTCTTCCCTTCTTTTCATCAACACCTAAAACCCAAACTTTAACTATTTGACCTACTTTCACAGCGTCAAGAGGATGTTTTATAAATTTTTTACTTATCTGAGAAATATGTACGAGTCCATCCTGATGTACACCTATATCGACAAATGCACCAAAATCAATAACATTTCTTACTGTTCCAACAAGCTCCATACCGGTTTTCAAATCCTTTATTTCCATAACATCGCCGCTTCTCATAATTGGAGGAGGCAATTCATCTCTCGGGTCAAGCCCAGGTTTTTGTAAAGCTTTAATAATATCTTTAAGAGTTGGTATACCTGTTTCAAGTTCTTCTGCAACTTTATCAATGCCATCTTTTTTAACATATTTGTCAAGATCCTGCATTTTTTCTTTATCGCCAAGAGGTATATCATACTTTGCAATAAGTTTTCTTGCAGTATCATAGCTTTCAGGATGAACAGATGTATTGTCAAGCGGTTCTTTTCCATCTCGTATTCTTAAAAAGCCTGCACACTGTTCAAATGCTTTAGGTCCAAGACGTGAGACTTTTAAAAGCTGTTTTCTTGAAATAAAAGCTCCGTTTTCTTCACGATATGCAACAATATTTTTTGCAATGGTGCTGTTTATTCCTGCAACATATGAAAGTAAACTGTATGATGCTGTGTTTAAATCAGCTCCAACGTGGTTTACACAATCTTCCACAACGCCTCCAAGAGCCTCTGACATTCTTGCTTTAGGCATATCATGCTGATACTGTCCTACTCCAATTGCTTCAGGATTTATCTTTACAAGTTCAGCCAGAGGGTCTTGAAGCCTTCTTGCAATTGAAACGGCACTTCTAACTGATACATCAAAATCAGGAAATTCTTCTGCTCCAAGTTTAGATGCAGAATAAACAGATGCACCCGCTTCAGATACTACCATATAAGAAACCTTTTTATCTATATCTTTTACTATTTTCGATATAAATTCTTCACTTTCTCTTGAAGCTGTTCCGTTTCCTATTGCTATTGTTGAAATATTATATTTTGATATAAGTTCCTTTATTTTTCTTTCAGATTCTTTTATCTGATTCTGATTATTCATTGTTGGATGAACAACACCTGTTTCAAGAACTTTTCCTGTTTCATCAACAACTGCAATTTTACATCCTGTTCTGAATCCCGGATCGAATCCAAGTGTTACAGTATTTTTTATAGGCGGCTGTAAAAGAAGTTGTCTAAGATTTTCTTTAAAAACTTTTATTGCTCCTTCTGCTGCATTTTCTGTGAGTGCTGCTCTTACTTCTCTTTCAATTGAAGGATAAATTAACCTTGTATATCCGTCATTGCAAGCTCTTTTTACAAATTCAGATGATTCAGAATTATTCTTTACATATGCTTTTTCGCATATTGATTCACCTTTGCCTTCATCTATATCAACAGAAACTTTAAGAATTTTTTCTTTTTCTCCTCTGTCAATTGCAAGAACACGATGTCCTGCTATCTTAGATACAGATTCTTTGAAATCGTAATAATTTTCATAAACGCTTGAAGAACTTTCATCAACTGCTTTTGATGAAATAAAAGAATAATTCATAAAAATATTTCTTATTCTTCTTCTGAGTTCGCTGTCATCTGAAACTTTTTCGGCTATAATATCCATAGCACCATTCAAAGCATCATCAATTGTTTCAACGCCTTTTTCATCGTCAATAAATGATTCAGCTTCTTTTTCAGGTTTATATGAATAATCCTGTTCAAGGATTTTTTCTGCTAATGGTTCAAGTCCTTTTTCTTTTGCAACTGATGCTCTTGTTTTTCTTTTTTGTTTAAAAGGTCTGTAGATGTCTTCAACTTCAACAAGAGTTGCTGCTTTTTCCAGTGCAGCTGTTATTTCAGGAGTCATTTTCTCCTGTGATTCAATTGCAGATGCAACTTCCTGTTTTCTTTCTTCAAGATTTCTTATATATTGAAGTCTTTCAAAAATACTTCTTATAAGCTGATCATCAAGACTTCCTGTTTTTTCTTTTCTGTATCGTGAGATAAAAGGAATAGTTTTACCGTCATCAATAAGTTCAACGGTATTTTTTATCTGCCATTCCTGTAATTTAAACTCATCACACAGCTTTTTTATTATGTCCATCTTTATTTCCTTTCGCTTTTGTAATGATTCTCTCTATTTTTAGTGCATCCTCGTATCTTAAGGCAATTACTTTATGCTTTTTTGAATTTCTTGATTCAAAATAAAAATACATATGACATATTCCTGCTTTTTTCTGAAACCAGGACTGAGTTGTATGGATTTTAACTATTTTACTGCAATCCGCAAGAATTGTATGAAAAATGAAACCCTTAGTATATCGTATAGTTATCTGACCGTTTTTTATTCCGACACCATTAAAGAATATATCGTATACTCTTACAAAAATCATAAGTATAACAGGCACTTCACACATAAAAAGAATAAATGGTGTAATCTGCCTGAACATACTGAAAATAATTGATGCTGCAATACAAACAAGAAGAATAACCAAACCTGTTATACACGGCTGCCATAAAAACTGCCAGAAACTTTTAACTTCTGCCCTGTATCTGTTTCTTACTATTGTCTGGTCTGGCATAAGCATTTCAAGCATTTTTTTCAGTTTTTCTTTTCTCATAGATGGAACAAAAACAGGTATCTGTGTACTTCTGTTTCCATATCCCGGACAACTTGCAGTTATTGAATACATATCAATAGGTTTGAATTTCATCAGTATATTCTGCCTTAAATCTGTATAGTTTATTCTGCTTGAATCTATATAGTAATACCTTTTTGTGATTAAACCATAATCAATTTCAATATATCTTTCACGTTTGATTATTTTAAATTTCAGGTATCTTATGCAATTTGAAACAAATGATATAAACCATAAAAAAATCAAAACTGTAAGAAGTGCAATTATTGCAGGTGGAACTATTTTTAATTTTGACGAAATACTGAAAGATATTTCATTAAGTTTTTGCTGAACCTGTAATTCATTTATAATATCAAGAATATTTTTTCTTCCCTGAAGCAAAACAGCGGCAACATATACCGTTCCTGAAAGACTGCTTGAAAAGAAAAGAGAAAACAAAACAACATCAAATATTTTAGGTTTTTCCATTGGCGGAATGTTTTTTGTTCTCTCGAAAATTTTTAAAGTTTGTTTCATTTTTTCATAGTCTTTATAAGATATTACAAGTGCTATATCTGAATCTGAAATATTACCTGATGTTGTGTCAAAATAGACTTTAACAACTTTAATTGGTCTTAAATAAAATACTTTTTCAGCGATTACTGAAACAATGCTTTTTTCTGTTATACTGCACCTTGAATTGAATAAAAAGCGATATTCCCTTTTTATCGTTTTATTATCATATGAAAAAAATGTAAAATACCATTTTGTAAATCCGGCTGCAATGATTATCAGAAAAACAATACCGTCAAAAAATGACCATTTTATCCATGATTTAAATGTATCAGCAGTAAATTGCAAGTGTCTGAAATTTGTTATTGCTCTGATAATAGGAATAATAAGAAGCCAGATATATTTTTTACAGTATCTTACTATTGTGACAGGGTGTTCTCTATACATCTTCACCACCTGTTTCTAAATCAATATCTATATCTATATCGATATTATTTCTGTCAATGTTGTTATTAATTTTTATTTCATCTTTTACAAGAGAAGAAATATCCCCTGTTTCTATGTGTTTGTCAATAATTCTTTTTAATTTGGCAGAATCATTTTCGCTTAAAAAAGGTATTATCATACTTCCACCATATGCAAAAAGTACAACAACATTAAGTCCTCTTAAATGAATTGATGTAAGAAAAGTACTTAAAATAACTGTTGAATACTGAACAGCATCAAGAGGCATTATGCTTTCTCTTATAAAAAAGAATCCGCTTACCTGCTTAACATATTTATCTGTTATTTCTATTCTGTATATTTCAAAATACTTTTTTATATAATAAAAAAACAAAAAGCAGGAAAAAGCACTTATCAATCCTATAACAATAAACATTGCAACAGGAAATCTGACAAGAAATAATTCTGTCAAAAAGATAAGAATAACAAACATAAGAACAGTTATTATTCTTAGCGTTGTTATAATATGCTTATCATTTTTATAAATTTTTATGCTGTCCCCCTCCTTTAATTTTTACAGGCAGAACAGCATACTGCCTGAATAACTATTTTAATATTGCTTCCTGAATCTTAAAATGCTGAGGTAAGCCGTTTTTCTTTATGGTCTGTGCTTCACCCTGAATAAGTGGGAGAAAATAATCTATTGCTTCATCACATATATCATTCTGCTGTGGTGTTACCCATTTTTTAGGGAAACGTTTTTCCTTATTTGCAATATCTTCTGCATTGTGCGGTTCGATTATAACAGTGTATGGTGCATTATTTATTCTTTTAAATACCATTACCTTGCCTGTTTCTCCGTTAAGACCTGCTCTTACACCTGCTGCACCTATTTCCATAGCCTCATTTATATCTGTTTTAGAGAGAAGGTGTGAAGAACATCTCTGCATAACATTAAGTTCAATACTTCTTACTTTACAGCCGAGTTCTTTCTTCAAAATAATTTCAAGCTGTTTACCTATTCCGCCAAGAATAACATGTCCGAAGCTGTCAGTTTGCTTTGAAGTGTCTTTTGTATATTCTTCAGGAAGTGTTATTCCCTCTGAAACTGCGACTATAACAGCCTTATGCTTTGCCTGCTGCTGTTTTATATCTTCAATAAACTTTTCAATTGAAAAATCATTTTCAGGAAGATATATAAGATGTGGTGCTTCTTCCCCATTAGCACGAAGAATACAGGTTGAAGCTGTAAGCCAGCCTGCATGTCTGCCCATTATCTCACATATTGTTACAGAACGAAGTGAATAAACCGAACTGTCACGTATTATTTCCTGAAGAGTTGTTGCAACATATTTTGCTGCTGAACCAAATCCAGGGGTATGGTCTGTTATACAAAGGTCATTATCAATTGTTTTCGGAATACCTATAACCTTTATATTGCTTTTCATTTTCTTCAGATACTTTGAAAGTTTATTGACAGTATCCATTGAATCATTTCCGCCTATATATATAAATATGCCGATTCTACGGTTTGTAAGACAGTTATATATTTTTTTGTAGTCCGTATCATCTTCTTCAAAATCACGAAGTTTATATCTGCAAGAACCGAGTACTGTT
>JALEJO010000134.1 GCA_022769365.1 Oscillospiraceae bacterium
AAAACAACCCCCGTGGGTTCTTTTACAAACTCACGGGGGTTGTTAAAGCTTTATTAAATCAAACTAATATTAGTTAATGATTGCTTCATCTGTTTCCTTATCAAAGAGGTGAATCTTTGTAGGGTCGATAGCAACTGTTACCTTTTCGCCTGGCTTAAGTGGGATTGTACCGTTAACTCTTGATGTTACAGGAACACCGCCAACTTCAAGGTAAAGGTATGTTTCAGCACCCATCATTTCTGTAATGTCAACTGTGCAGTCAACAAGACCTGTTGTAGCGAGAGCCTTAACAGCTTCTTCATAACGAACGTTTTCAGGACGAATACCAAGAGTAACTTCCTTGCCAACATACTTTTCAAGTTCAGGTGTAACCTTTGAACCAGGAACCTGTACTGAGAATCCGCAGAAGTCAACTGAGTAGTTGCTGCCAGCCTTTGAAAGCTTAGCATCGATGAAGTTCATCTGAGGTGAACCAAGGAATCCGGCAACAAACTTGTTAACAGGGCATTCATAAAGGTGCTGAGGTGTATCAACCTGCTGAATAACGCCGTCCTTCATAACAACGATTCTGTCACCCATTGTCATAGCTTCTGTCTGGTCATGTGTAACGTAGATAAATGTTGTACCGAGCTTCTTGTGGAGCTTTGAAATTTCTGTACGCATCTGAGCACGGAGCTTAGCATCGAGGTTTGAAAGAGGTTCGTCAAGTAAGAATACCTTTGGTGAACGAACGATAGCACGACCAAGAGCAACTCTCTGTCTCTGACCACCTGACATAGCAGCAGGTTTTCTGTCGAGAAGGTGTGTAAGATCGAGGATAGCAGCAGCTTCCTTTACCTTCTTTTCAATTTCGTCCTTAGGAACTTTTCTAAGTTTAAGACCGAAAGCCATGTTGTTGAATACTGTCATATGTGGATAAAGAGCATAGTTCTGGAAAACCATTGCTATATCTCTGTCCTTTGGTGCGATGTCGTTTACAAGACGGTCGCCGATATAAAGTTCGCCTTCTGTGATTTCTTCAAGACCTGCAATCATACGAAGTGTTGTTGACTTACCACAACCTGAAGGTCCAACGAGAACGATAAATTCTTTGTCTTTGATCTCAAGGTTTACGTCTTTAACGTTTGGTTCTACTGCGCCAGGATATGTTTTGTATATCCCTCTTAATGATAAACTTGCCATATTTTTCCTCCATAATTTTTTATATTTATTTTAAATAATATTTAATTTAAAGGAACACCGACATTCAATCCGTTTTTCCTGATAAGCGGCATTATATGAATGTTTTCCTTATAGTACATCTTCTTAGTACAGTATATATCATACCAAATTTTAATAGAAAATTCAAGTCTTTATTTTAACAAACTTCACCCTTTAAATTTATACACATTAACGAAAAAAGGTTCAGAATTCATTATTAAAAAAAGTTCGCTCAGAAATTGTCAATAAATCGCATATTTCTTTGTGCAAAAGTACTACACACTCACCAAGTGCTATTTTATCGCTTAAAACATAGTTTCCAATGGCAAATCTGTGGAGGTTTTCAACGTGATTTCCACAAGCTGCAAACATTCTTCTTACCTGATGATATTTTCCTTCGGTCAATTTTACAATGCATTGATTTTTTTCTTCGTTAAAAAGATAAACTTCAGCTTCCTTGCATTTTGTTCCGTCTGAAAGTACAATTCCATTTTTAAATTTTTCTTCGTACTCTGTTTCATATTTTCTTGCAAGTGTAACGAGGTAATGTTTTGAAGTATGTTTTTTAGGTGATATAATTTTATGTGCAAGATCGCCATCATTTGTTAAAATGACAAGACCTGTTGTATCTTTATCAAGTCTGCCGGCAGGGAACAGACCTTGATTTTTATATTCATCAGGCAACAGTTCCATAACCGTTTTTTCATTTTTATCTTCTGTAGCACAAACATAACCTTTTGGTTTGTTCATTGCCAAAACTATTGAACCTTTAACAGATATTTTTTCACCGTCAATAGCAACAACATCTGTTTCAGGATTTATCTGAAATTTACCGTCTTTGATTTTTTCACCATTTACAGTTATTTTTCCTTTTTTAAGGAGTTCTTTAGCCTGTGAACGTGTATACTCGGTATTTTCGGAAATAAATCTGTCTGTTCTCAGCATAATTTTCTCCTTTCAAGTTATTTTTTTCTAAAATGATTAATACAATAAATTAATGAGGAATTAGGAGTGAAGAATGAGTAATTAAAGTGTCGCCGATAGGCGACTTATCCCCCTCTGTCACTTTGTGACATCTCCCAAAGTGGAGATAATCTCTCTATGTTGGCTGTGCGGACACTGCACCTCCACTTAAAAGGTGAGCCCTTATTATTATGCGAATTCATTTAAAAGCCTCTCCTGAAAGGAGAGGGGGACCGCCGTAAGGCGGTGGAGAGGTTTTCAAATCTGTCGCCGACAGGCGACACCACAATTCCTCATTCCTAATTTAAGAAAAGAGGTTTTGTTATGAAATGTAATAAAAAAAGAATTTTTTCAATTATTTTCGCAATAGTAATATTATTTTTTGCTGCATTTGCTGTATTCTTAAAATTTTATAATTATAATAAAGAATCAAAAAAAGATTTTATAAAACTTGAAAATACAGACCAAATTGCATTGTTTCTGCTTTCAAATAATCTGAATCTTGAAGAAAAAGAACCTGTTTTTCAAAGCAAAATATATATTCCTGAAAACTTTAGTGAAACATATGAATTATATGCAGAAATGCAGGAAAACCAGCAGCTTCCCCTAAAAAATTATAAAGGAAAAGCCGCTGATGAATATATTTTTCTACTTAATGAAAATAATTACGCTGAAATTATAATTTCAGATAACACTTTAATTGGTGCAATAACCTATGAGGGCAGTCACCCTCTTAATTTTGAACCGATTATTTATTAAAAACGTTAATAAGTCCGCCAATTACAGGCAATTCTTTCGCCTTACCCTGACAAGCGTTAACAAGTGCAAAAATAAAGAGAAGAAGTTCAATTACTCTTACAACCCAGCTTACAATTGTACCAACTACAGGTATAAAGCTGAGCAATCCGCTTACAACACCTGCAACTATTCCAAATAAAAACAAGATAAATCCCTGATTTGCATAAAATCTTGCAAATTTTGATTTTGGTGCTGCAATAAGCGGTAAAAAGAATAATATTCCAAAACACGCAAGTATAGCATAAACTTTGTTTTCCTGAATATCCTGTGTATCGAATTCGCCTGTTGTATCAGGTGTATCAACTATTTTATTAAATTCTTCATTAAAATCTGCCATTTTATTTTCCTCTTACTTTCTGAGTTTTCCTATTTCTGCTATAAATCCTGCAACATCATTAAATTCTTTATAAACAGATGCAAAACGAATATACGCCACTTCATCAATACTGCGAAGTTCCGCAAGTACCATTGTTCCTATTTCCGCAGTTGAAATTTCAGATTTTTTTTCGTTTGCACAGGATATTTCTATTTTATCGACTATATGGGTTATCTGTTCAATTGAAACAGGTCTTTTCTTTATGGCACTTAAAATGCCTCTGAAAAGTTTATCACGGCTGAACGTTTCAAAAGAATTATCCTTCTTTTTCACCATAAGTATAGGCGTTTCTATTATTTCATATGTTGTGAAACGCTTATTACACCTTGCACATTCACGCCTTCTTCTTATTTTATCTTCATGTGGACGTGAGTCAACAACTCGTACATCCTCATAACCGCAAAAAGGACAATTCATATTAAACCTTTCTTTTATTCAGCTGGCTTAATGTCATCTGCTGTAAATGTTGTGATGAATGAAAGTGCTGCATAACCTGTTGAAGGGTCAACTGTATCAGGACAGTATGAAAATGTAAGTTTTTCAAAGTTACGTGGAATCTCAATATAAACGTCTGATTCA
>JALEJO010000126.1 GCA_022769365.1 Oscillospiraceae bacterium
TCAACAGTTTCAACAAGTGTTGAAAATTCACTTGTTTTCCTTTCGTGTTATCTCTATCAGCCGTGGAACTGCACAAAGGCTAAAAAAGATTGACACAGAATATATCGTTGCAAATGCAAACGGCTCTTTTTATAGTCCACATAATTGGACTTACAGGAACTACAATAATTTTATGGAAGCAATAGCCCATAAGTATGGTTTTAAAAAGCTCACACCTCACGAGCTCCGACACACCAGAGCGACAATTTGGGTTAACAGTAACAAAAATCTTTTTGCTGTTGCTTCGGCTCTTGGACACTCAGACCTCAAAATGTTGCAGGAGCGATATGCACACAGAGGCAATGCTACAAAATTCTAACTTTTGTATGCCCTTTTGTATGCCCTATATTTGCTATTATATGCTATTAAATAACATTTTGTTTTTTAACTTTTGAAAATTCACCCCTGTTTAAGCCTATTTATAGCCATAATAAAAAGCATTCTACTTCCTTGGTAAGGAAGAGGTCGGCGGTTCAAGTCCGCTAAACAGCTCCAAAAATAGTTACTTTTCAAAGGTATAATTTCCATTTTGTGAAATTATGCCTTTTATTTTTTTAATTTGTCGCCTATGGCGACACCGCAATTCCTCATTCCTAATTCCTCACTCCTAATTTTTAACCATACCATAGTTTCGACAAATTTCACCTTGTAAACGTGCTATAATAATAGCAGGTGATAAGATTGACAGTTTACATTGATGTTTTAATATTAATAAATACATATATAAATTATTTGCTTCTTAGTTTAACAGCCAAAGTTCTGCATATAAAAATAAAATTCAAACGGTGTATAATAACGGCTGTTGCCTCATCTTTTTTATCCTTTTTATATTTTCTTCCTGAATATTCAGATGCAGTTATGATATTTTTAAGGATAACCGCATCATTTATAATAACATTTGCAGCTTTTGGAAAAACAGATTTATTTTCACTTATAAAAAACAGTTTCTTTTTTTCAGGAATATATTTTGTTTTTGCAGGACTTATATCATATCTTTCGCAATTCAAAATTTTTTCAGGCGTGCTTGATGTTAATAATATGACAGCATATTCAACTGTTTCAATTACATTTTTAATAGTTACAGCAGGGATATTCTATGTTGTAATAAGCATAGCCGAAAGATTTATTTTAACTGAAACAAGTTTATCAGGCGGTTTTTCTGTTGTTATAACAAATGGAAACAACGAAGTTGAACTAAAAGGAATAGCCGATACAGGCAACACTTTAACAGACTGTTTCAGCGGAAAAGCTGTTATAGTTGCAGGAAGAGAAAGCCTTGTTTCAATAACGGGTGTACCTTCAAATAATTCTGAAAGCACTCTCCTTTCGGGTCAGCATCTCAGAGGTTACAGAGTTATTCCCTATTCAACTTGTTCACAAGACAGCGTTTTGCCTGTTTTTATGCCTGATAAGGTGGTGATAAAAGACCTTAAACGAAAAAAACAGAAAACAGTTGATGTACTTGTTGGAGTTTCAAGAAATGGTAAAGAAGCAGTTTTCAATCCTAAGCTGCTTATATAGGAGGAAAATATATGTTTTTATATGTCATCAAGGAAAAAATAAGAATACTGATAGAAAAAATCAGACTCGGAATTTTTGGGAAAGTCAACTACATCGGAGGAACAGATACTCTTCCTCCACCTTTATCAAAAGAAGAACTTGAAGAAATATTTGAAAGAATTGAAAAATCAAACGACAAATCAGCAAAAGAAAAATTAATAGTACATAATTTAAGACTTGTCGTTTATATAGCAAAAAAATTTGAATCAAGCGGAGTTTATATCGAAGATTTAATTTCAATCGGAACAATTGGGCTTATAAAAGCTGTTAATACTTTCTGTCCTTCAAAAAATATCAAACTTGCAACCTATGCTTCAAGATGCATTGAAAACGAAATACTTATGTATTTAAGAAAATCATCTCAACACAGGTCGGATATTTCAATAGATGAACCACTTAATGTTGACTGGGACGGCAATGTATTGCTTCTTTCAGATATTCTTGGAACTGATAACGATATAGTAAGCCGTGATATTGAATATGAAACCGAAAAACAGGTTCTGAAAGATGCCGTCTATTCACTTTGTCCTCGTGAAAGACAAATAATGGAAATGCGTTTCGGACTTGGTGAATATAAAAAAGAACAAACTCAAAAAGAAGTTGCCGATAAAATAGGAATATCGCAGTCTTATATATCAAGGCTTGAAAAGAAAATTATCAAAAAGCTTAAAGCAAAACTTGAAATGTTGATTTGAAAAAATTATAAAATTTTTCGTTTGTCTATTGCATTTTTTATTTAAATCGTGTATGATAATAGATATAAGACATTTAAGGAAGTGATATATATGGAAAAATATTTAAATACAGAACTCAGCTTTGAAGAACGAGCTGAAGACCTCGTTTCCAAAATGAAAATGGAAGAAAAATGCGGACAGATGAAATATGATGCTCCTGCAATAGAAAGACTTAACATTCCAAAATATCAATGGTGGAATGAGGGATTGCACGGCGTTGCAAGAGCAGGCACTGCAACAGTTTTTCCGCAGGCAATCGGACTTGCTGCAATGTTTTCTCCAAAGTGGATAAGAACAGCCGCAAACGTTATTTCAATTGAAGCAAGAGCAAAATTCAACGCAGCAACATCTTACGAAGACAGAGGAATATACAAAGGACTGACTTTATGGTCACCTAATGTAAATATATTCCGTGACCCACGCTGGGGCAGAGGTCAGGAAACATACGGTGAAGACCCTTATCTCAGTGGCACACTTGGTACAGCTTTTGTAAAGGGTATTCAAGGCAACGGAAAATATTGGACAGCGGCAGCTTGTGTAAAGCATTTTGCAGCACACAGCGGACCTGAAGCTATACGTCACGGATTCGATTCAGTTGTTTCAAAAAAAGACCTTGAAGAAACATATCTTTATGCATTCAGAACAGTTATAGAAAATACTGATGTTGCAGGCGTTATGGGTGCTTATAATATGGTAAATGGCGAACCATCTTGTGCAAGTGATTATTTAACTCACAAACTCCGTGACGAATGGGGCTTTGATGGTTATTTTGTTTCAGATTGCTGGGCAATAAGGGATTTTCACGAAGAAATGAAAGTAACTTATACTCCTGCTGAATCGGCGGCACTTGCGGTAAATCATCAGTGCGATTTAAACTGTGGCTGCACATATCAGCATCTTATGAGTGCAGTTAGTACAGGTAAAGTAACAAGTGAAGCAATAAACAGAAGCGTAACAAGACTTATGAAAACAAGAATGCACCTTGGAATGTTTGATGTTACAGAGCTTGACGACATACCTTTTACTGTTGTTGACTGTGATGAACATAAAAAAATAAATATTGAATGTGCAAGACGTTCAATTGTACTTCTTAAAAACAATAATATTCTGCCACTTGATGAAAACAAAATAAAAACAATTGCAGTTATCGGACCTAATGCCGACAGAAAAGAACCTCTTGAAGGCAACTATTGCGGAACAGCATCTGAATATGTAACATTTTTGCAGGGAATAAAAAGACGTTTCAATGGCAGAGTTATCTATGCACAGGGCTGTCATCTTTATGAAGAAAAAGTTGAAAAGCTTGCAGAACCGCATGACCGCTTATCTGAGGCACTTGCAGCAGCTGCTGAATCTGATGTTGTTGTTATATGTGCAGGACTTGACGCAACTCTTGAAGGCGAAGAGGGCGACACAGGGAATGCTTATGCATCAGGTGACAAAATGAATTTGCGTTATCCACAGCCACAGCGTGAACTTATAAGACAAATAACAGCAACAGGCAAGCCTTGTATACTTGTTACTGCATCAGGCGGTGCAATGAATCCTGAAACAGAAAATCTCTCAGCAGAAATTCAAGTCTGGTATCCGGGTGCAGAGGGTGGAACTGCACTTGCTGAAATTTTATTTGGCGATATTTCCCCATCAGGAAAACTTCCTGTAACATTTTATAAAACATCAGAACTTTTACCTGATTTTATTGATTATTCAATGAAAGGCAGAACATACAGATACCTTGAAAATGATGAAAATGTTCTTTATCCGTTTGGTTTTGGATTGACTTATGGCGATGTTAAAGTTAAAAAAATGAAATGGAAAAAAGGAAATTTCGGAGGATATGTTGTTGCTGAAATAGAAAACACAGGTAAATATGACACCGAAGATGTTATAGAAATTTATGTTTCGATAAATTCAAGCTATGAAGTTCCGAAAACAAGCCTTTGCGGAATGCTTCGTATTGACTGCAAGGCAGGAAAAACAAGAAAAGTCATAATTCCGATTCAGCTTGAAGCTTTTACAATTGTAAAAGAAAACGGTGAACGCTGCATAGACAGAGATGCAACATATAAGATATATGCAGATACAAAAAGTCCTGACGAAAACAGTATAAATACTGAAATAGCTTTTGATGAAATAGGAAAGGGGTAAGAAATAAAATAAAAAATGGAAAAAGCCGAAAAAAAGAAGAAAAATGGTTTTCTTATTGCAGTAGTTATTCTTATAGCGATAATAGTTCTTGCAGCAGCTGCACTTGCAGCTGTGCATATTGCTTCAAATATCAAAGAAAAAAATCGTGAGAAAGAATATGGTGCAATAATAGAAGACCTTATGGATTGCTATATAAATCAGGATATTGAGAAATATATTTCCCTTTGTTATCCAGGTGAATTTCTTGAACTTGAAGCCGATGCATATTATGATGGAAGCGTTGATGATTTGAAAAGCGACCTTAAAGCAAACCTCAAAGAAGAAAATTCATCAATAAAAGAATACTACGGTTCACAGGTTGAATTTAAAGTTAAAGTAAATAATGTCAGAAATGCCTCTTCCTCCGATATTTCATCAGTAAAAAGTCAGATGAACAAATGGACAGAATCCATAGGTGCAGATGAAGAAAAAATAAAAACTGCCTACAGAATGTCTTTTGACCTTAGTGTCAACACAACAGGTGGTAACAGAAATGTTGTTGACTGTTATGCAATGATTGTTCTTACTGAAAGCGGTGACAGAATTCTTTGGGACTGGAATTTTAACAACGCAAACTGGGATTCTTATACATATTATAATGAGGATTAATATCAAATCAACCGTCGGATTATTAAAATCCGACGGCTTTTGTGTTTTTTAAAAAAATTCACTTGACGTTGATGTTTTGTTATGTTATAATATAGGGTATAATAAAAAATACAAAATTTCTTTTTAAGAAAAGGTGGAAAAATGAGAAAAAATATTTTTAAGAAGGGAATAAGTTCAATTATTTGTGCGGCTATGCTTTTTCAGACTGCTGCAATAAGTGCATCAGCTGAAAACACCGAAAATGAGACATCTGAACTTAAAAACATATCAGATGATGTTTCGTTCAAACAAATGAACTTTGCTCTTGCAAACACTTCAAAAGGCGGAGAGGATACTTCAGAACCAGAACAGGAAAATTTTGTTGATTTTCAGATGAACACAAGTCCTTCATATATTCCGTCAAAATATGATTTAAGAGATGAAAATTGTGTTACAAGCGTTAAGGACCAAGGCGAAGAGGGACTTTGCTGGGCTTTTTCAACTCTTGGAAGTGCAGAAAGCAATATATTAAAACAGGGTCTTGACTGTCCTGATGAATGGAAAACAAATGGAGAAGTATCTCTTTCTGTCAATCATATGGCATGGTTTCCTTTCACAAGCGATTCAAGAAGAGATGAACTTTCAGTGGGTGATTACATTGAATCCGAAAATAAAGGTCTTGCAGGAGGCAACTCTTCAATAGCAGTTGCAGCACTTGCAAGCGGTACAGGGGCACAGCTTACAGCTGCTGAAAGCCAAAAGTCAGACGGTTCATATTCAGAATATGAAAGATATTCTTCTTTCTATCGTCTTAATTCTTCACAGTTTTTATCGAAAACCGCTTCAGGTAATGATATAAATTCTGTAAAGCAATGGATTATGGAAGATGGTGCTGTTGATGTTTCTTTCTACTATGACCCTTCCTTTTATACATATAATAAAGAAAACACAGCATATTATCACGAAAAAAATATAAGCAATGGTACAAATCATGAAGTCTCAATTGTTGGTTGGGACGATGATTTTGATGTTTCCAATTTTAATTCAATTGGCGGTACACCTGAATATAATGGTGCATGGCTTATAAAAAACAGTTGGGGTAAAAATAAAAACGATGGTTATATTTGGGTTTCATATTATGAACCATCTCTTTCAAGTTTTACACAGTTTATAATGGAACCATCTTCTACATCTGATAATATAGTTCAGTATGACACATCTGTTTGTGTAAATGCATATTCATTTGATTCAACAGCAAATGTTTTCACAGCAGATCAGCAGCAATCACTTAAATCTATCGGTTTTTACATATTCAATGACCTTTCAACAACTATTTATGCAGATGCAAAAATATATCTTCTTAAAAAAGGTTTTGAAGACCCGACAGACGGCACACTTGTAAGAGAATTAAAAGGAACATATACAAACACAGGCTATAAACAGATTCCTCTTTCAAATCATCTTCTTCTTGAAAAGGGACAGATTTATTCTATAGTTATGTCATATAAATATGGTTCAGCAACAGGCGAAAAAGCTTACAGCCCTATTGAAGAAAATTGCGAAAGTCAGTGGTATAATTTCCACTACACATCAAATTCTGGAGAAACATTTGTTATTGATAAAGGAAAATGGATTGATTCATATGGTTGCGAAGGCAAATATGGCAAGCTTGGAAATGTTCCGATAAAAGCATACACAGATTATACTTCTGAGAGTGCAATTAGCACAGCAAAATCTGATTTTTCAAATGCTATTGAAAAACTTATCGCTTCAGACTCAAATTATACATCAGCATCAGTATATAAGCAGGCAACAGGTATTCAGACATCAAAAGAAAATTCTTCATCAATAAAAATGCTTGAAACTGCATCTTTAAATATATATTCACATCTTGAATCGCTTGGTGCTGTTAAATATCCTGAAAATGCAATAAAGAAAATAGATCTTGGCGATATAAACAAAGACCTTGCAATTAATGCAAGTGATGCTGTTATAATGCTTAAAGTCTATGCAGGAAGTCTTGCAGGAAATAATTATTTCCTGACATATGCAGAAGAAAAATACGGCAATATAAATTCAGACGGAAAAATTGATTCAAAAGATGCTGTTATTGCTTTACAATATTATGCAAATATTCTTGCAGGAACAACAACCGTTTCGCTTGAACAGTATATGAGTGAAAGACAGGGAAAATAAGTATTGAATATTTTATTTATAGGTGATGTTGTTGCACAATCGGGGGTTGAATTTCTTCAAAGAAAACTCGGCGAATTAAAGAAAAAATATAAAGCTGATATAACTGTTGTAAATGGTGAAAATTCAGCGGACGGCAATGGTATAACAAAACTTTCCGCAAGAGGTATAATTTCGGCAGGTGCTGACGTTATAACAACAGGAAACCATTGCTTTCAAAGAAATGACTGCGGAGAGGTTTTTGAAAATGAATACATAATAAGACCTGCAAATTATCCTGATGGAAATGTTGGAGAAGGTTTTTGTATTTTAGATACAGGAAGAACTCAAGTTGCAGTTGTTAACATTATGGGAACATCTTTTATGGACCCGCTTGACAACCCTTTTTCGTGTGTTGAAAAACTTCTTGAAAAGATTGATACGAAAAATATTTTCGTTGATTTTCACGCAGAATCAACGGCTGAAAAACAGGCAATGGGTTATTTTCTTGAGGGAAAAGTTACAGCAGTTGTAGGAACTCACACCCACATTCAAACGGCTGATGAAAAGATTTTATCGGGTGGTACTGCGTACATCTCAGACCTTGGTATGACAGGCGTAGAACGTTCTGTTCTTGGCAAAGATATAAAACCTGCACTTGACAGATTCCTCTACAGAACGCCGTCAAGGCTTAAAGAGGCAGAGGGTAAATGCTTTATGTGCGGTGTCTGCATAAGCTTTGATGAAAAAACAGGAAAATCCCTGAAAATAGAGAGATTTCAGGTGAGATAAAAAAAATAATCCCGACTTTAAAGTCGGGATTATTTCTATTATTTTAAATCGGTTTCAAAAAGCTGAACACAGGAATATTTCTTAGTATTCCGAAAGCTATAAAAATTACGGCTGATATAATAAAACAGACTTTAAAAAATGTGCTGTTATGGTAAATTTTTTTAGTTAACTTAAAATTATAAAGAATTGCAATGATAATCCATATCGGAATCATTATCATAAGCATCATATTCTCGTGAAAAGCCCTTTTAAAATCAAGATGTATAATTGCTATACACATTCTTGAAATACCGCAGGAAGGGCAGTCGAAGCCTGTCACAGTCTTTATGGCACAAGGAAAAGCAAATCCTGTAATTTTTATAAAAATATAATAAAGCGTTCCTATTAAAAGAACAGCGAGAAGAAAAATTATCTTCGGGCTGTTCTTTATTTTTTTTAATATTTTCATTTCTTAATGTTTCTAAGGGTTCTCATTGAATTTAAAATGCAGACAATAGTAACGCCAACATCTGCCAAAATGCCCATAAACATATTTGCGTGACCAATAGTAGCAAGGAAAAGTACAAGGCATTTTATGAAAAGTGCAAATACAACATTTCCCCAAACAATAGCCATACATTTCTTTGAATGTTTTATTGCAACCGGTATTTTTGAAGGCTTATCGTCCATAATAACAATGTCAGCGGCTTCAATCGCAGCATCACTTCCCATTGCACCCATTGCAATACCTGCATCAACCGAAGCAAGCACAGGGGCATCGTTCATACCATCACCTGCAAAAATGATAGTTCCCTTTTTTGAAAGAGTTTTTCTGAGTTCCTCCATTTTTTCAACTTTGTCAGCAGGTAAAAGTTTTGTGTAAACTTTATCAAGTTTAAGCTGAGATGCAACATATTCGCCTGTTGCCTTTGAGTCACCCGTAAGCATAACAGTCTGTTTAACGCCGAGCTTTTTCATTTCGGCAACTGCCGCAGGGCTGTCAGCTTTTATCTTATCAGAAATACCAACATAACCGATATATTTTCCTGAAACGGCAACATAAACAATTGTACCTTTGAAATCTGACTGTTTTGCATCTATATTGTTATTTTTCAACAAGTCATATTTACCGGCAAAAACTTCTTTTCCGTCAATAATTGCTGAAACTCCAAAACCTGATATTTCCTTAACATCTGAAACTCTCGATTTATCAACTTCTTTCGCATATGCATTTCTTAAAGATAATGCAATAGGATGATTTGAAAAACTTTCTGCAAGTGCTGCATATTCTATAAGAGATTCATTTGAAATATTTTCACAAGGTTTTACTTCTGAAACTGAAAATTTGCCTTCTGTGAGTGTTCCTGTTTTATCCATAACAACAATTTCAGATTTAGCAAGTGCTTCAAGTGAATTGCCGCCCTTTATCAAAATACCATCTTTTGACGCACCGCCGATTGAACCGAAAAATGCAAGCGGTACAGATATAACAATAGCACAAGGACACGATACAACAAGGAATATTAAAGCTCGCTTTATCCACATAACAAACTGTGAATCCACGCCCATAACAAGTGATACAATCGGAGGAATAAATGCAACAAGAAGTGCAAGTATAACAACTATCGGTGTATAATACTTTGCGAATTTTCCAACGAAATTTTCTGCATTCGATTTCTTTTCAGATGCATTTTCAACAAGTTCAAGTATCTTTGAAACAGTTGATTCGCCAAATTCCTTTTCGGCTTTTATTTCAAGTACACCGCTTAAATTTATTGATCCGCTTAAAATCATATCCCCCTCTTTAAGCAAAGATGGGACAGATTCACCCGTTAAAGCTGATGTATCAACTGTTGCAGAACCCTTTGTAATAGTGCCGTCAATAGGAACTTTTTCACCAGGCTTAACAAGAACAGTATCTCCAACAACAACTTCATCAGGATCAACTGTTATTTCTTTTCCGTCACGAATAACAACAGCCTCATCAGGGTACATTGTCATAAGGTCTGAAATGGAATTCCTCGACATTCCAACGGCATAATTTTCAAAAAGCTGTCCAATTTGGAAAAACAGCATAACTTCAACAGCTTCTTCAAACTTTCCCGTACAGAAAGCCCCAAAAACAGCAAGACACATAAGAAATTCTTCGTTAAAAACTTTTCCTCGTGCAATCATCTTGCCTGTTTTTATCAAAACATCATAACTTACAATAATACAAGCTGCAAGATTTATGATAAGAAGTACAAAATTTATTTTTGTTCCGAAAGTCTGAATGCTTTCAGGTACGGTATGTTCAACAATTATTCCTGCGATAAAAAGAATAAAACCTATAATTATTCTGTTAAATATCTTTTTTTGTTTTTTATTGAATTTGATTTTCATAACAATCACCAGTCTTACAGTCTTTCATATTGAATGAAAGAAAAAATAAATTACTTTACAACAATAGTGCAGTCAGGTTCAATTCCCTTGCAAACTTCAACAGCTTCTTTAAGGATTTCGTCAAATCTGGCATCATCTGCATCAAGAGTCATCTTCTGCATCATAAAATTGACGCTTACCTTGTTTACACCATCAATTTTAGCAATGCCGTCTTCCATTTTTTTTGCACAGTGTGCACAGTCAAGATCTTCTAATTTAAATACTTTTTTCATTTTAATTACCTCGCTTTAATTTAAATCAATTCATCAATCAATCATTTGATTGATTGTTCAATTGTATTATACAATATTTTATGCACGATGTCAATAGCATATGCAGAATTTGATTGTAAACAATATGTGAATGATACGAATTAAAGAATAATTATAACCCGATATAAAAAAATTATATAATAAAGTGTCTTGACATTAATATTCAAATGTGCTATAAATATAATTGTAAATATCATAGTACTTTTATATGAAATGAGGAATGAAAAATGAGTATATATGAGGATATTTTAAAAATAATAGGCGATAAAGAACGTGTTCTCAAAGGAGAAGATGCGGAAAATAAATATCTCAGCGATGCTTTGGGCAGAAGACACGGCACAGCTGATGCCATTGTTTTTGCTTTATCAGCAAAAGAAGTTTCAGAAGTATTCAAGTATGCAAACGAAAGAAAAATACACGTAACACCAAGAGGTGCAGGAACAAACCTTGTTGGTTCAACAGTTCCGCAATTTGGCGGAATAGTTATTGACGTTTCAAGAATGAATCATATACTTGAACTTGATGATAAAAACTTTACTTTAACAGTTGAACCTGGTGTTCTTTTGAAAGATATTCAAAGTTTTGTTGAAGAAAAAGGCTTCTTTTACCCGCCTGATCCGGGTGACAGAGAAGCAAGCATAGGCGGAAATATCAATACAAATGCAGGTGGAATGAGAGCCGTAAAATACGGTGTAACAAGAAACTTTGTTCGTGGACTTGAATTTGTTATTCCAAACGGCGACATAATAGAAGCTGGCAGCAAAAACGTTAAAGACAGTTCAGGTTTATCTCTTACAAACCTTGTGATAGGTTCTGAAGGAACTCTTGCAATAGTAACAAAATGTATTTTAAGACTTATCCCGAAGCCTGAAGAAACGCTTAATATACTTGTAACTTATCCTGATATGAAAAAGGCTTCAAAATCGGTTAATTCAATAATTAAAAACAATATAAATCCTACTGCAATAGAATTTATTGAAGATAATGTTATCGGACTTGCAGAAAAACACACAGGAAAAAAATTCCCTGCAAAAGCACCTGCTTATCTTCTTATAATCCTTGACGGAAACAGAAAACAGATTGATGATACTTCAGAAAAATTGAACGAAATTGTTCTTGATGACGGTGCAAATGAAGTTCTTGTTCTTGATGAAAAAGATGCGGCAGATGTATGGGAAATGAGAGGCTGCATTGTAAGAGCCGTTGAAGAATTTTCAATTCAGGAACCGCTTGATATAGTTGTTCCTATTGCCAAAATTGCCGAATTTATCGACTTTATACACAAGACTGAAAAAGAAACGGGCGTAAATATGATAACATTTGGACACGCCGGTGACGGAAATATTCACCTTTGCATTCTTCGTGAGGACAGAACAGATGAAGAATGGGAAAAAGACCTTTCAAATGTAACGGGTATTCTTTATAAAAAGGCTTATGAATTTGGCGGACTTGCATCAGGTGAACATGGCATAGGTCTTTCAAAACAGATACACTATCAGAACGAAACACCTTCTGAAAATCTTGCACTTATGAATGCAATTAAAAAAGCTTTCGACCCGAATGGTATTTTAAACAGCAAAAAATCATATCTTTTCAAAGATTAAAAATTATATATTTTCAAACAAAAAAACGGACTGCTTATGCAATCCGTTTTTTTATTTTATATTTAATTAACCAAGCTGTTTTACTGAAAGTTCAATCTTAGCCATTTTTTCCTTTGCTTTGGCAAGTTTTTCTCTTTCCTTTTCAACCTGTGCGGCAGGTGCTTTTGAAATGAATCCCTGATTGTTTAATTTCTTTTCAAGGAAGTCAATATCTTTTTGTACCTTTGCCTTTTCCTTTGCAAGTCTTGCAAGTTCTTTTTCCTTGTCAACAAGCTGATCAAACGGAATGAAAATTCTTGCAAATTCTGTTACTGCTGTAACTGCATCAGGCATATCAAAGTGTGAACCTGTTTCAATTTCTGATGCTGAGGCAAGTTTTTCAAAGAATGCTGCTGAATTTTTGTAAAGTTCTTCTTCATTTGTTTCAATGAAAAGTTTTGCCTTTACTGATGGTGGTACGTTCATTTCATTTCTTCTGTTTCTTACCGCTCTTATTGCAGCTATAACCTTTTCAAACTGCTGTTCTTCTTCGTTATATGTAAGTTTTTCATCATAAACAGGATAATCGGCTGTTATAATCATTGACTTGCCATCTTCAAGAGTCTGCCAGATTTCTTCTGTGATATAAGGCATAAATGGGTGAAGAAGTTTAAGACTTCCTTCAAGAACATAAACAAGAACCGCCTGTGCGTCTTCCATAGTCTTTCCGCCAGCTTGAATACGTGGCTTTGTAAGTTCTATATACCAGTCACAATAAACGTCCCAGATAAAGTCATAGAGCTTGCTGCACGCAACGCCAAGTTCAAATTTATCAAGATTATAATTTACTTCCTTTGCAAGTTTATTAAACTTACTTATAATCCATTTGTCTTCGACTCTGAGGTTTTCAGGTATTCCCTTAAATTCAAAGTCATCAGGAAGATTCATCATAACAAATCTTGAAGCATTCCAAAGTTTATTTGCAAAGTTTCTTGCAGATGTTACCTTTTCTTCCATATAACGCATATCGTTACCAGGTGCATTACCTGTTGCAAGCATAAATCTTAATGCATCTGCACCATATTCATCTATAACCTGAAGTGGATCGATACCGTTTCCGAGTGACTTAGACATCTTTCTTCCCTGTGCATCACGTACAAGACCATGTATGAGAACTGTTTTGAATGGTACTTCGCCTGTATTTTTAAGTGCAGAGAACATCATTCTTACAACCCAGAAGAAAATAATATCATAACCTGTTACAAGAGTTGCTGTCGGATAGAAATATTTTAAATCTTCTGTCTGTTCAGGCCAGCCGAGTGTTGAGAACGGCCAGAGTGCTGAACTAAACCATGTGTCAAGTGTATCAGGGTCCTGACGCATAGGCTTTCCGCACTTAGGGCAAACTGCCTTATCTTCCTTTGTAACAACCATTTCACCGCAGTCATCGCAATAGAAAGCCGGTATTCTGTGGCCCCACCAAAGCTGACGTGAAATACACCAGTCTTTTATATTTTCAAGCCAGTGATAATAAATCTTGTCGAATCTTTCAGGAACAAACTTTGTTTCGCCTTTTTTAACCGCTTCAATTGCAGGTTTTGCAAGTTCTTCCATCTTTACAAACCACTGTGTTGAAACTCTTGGTTCAACTGTGCTTCCGCATCTGTAGCAAGTGCCTACATTGTGGTTATAGTCTTCTATTCTTACAAGTGCACCTTCTTTTTCAAGGTCTTCAACAATTGCTTTTCTTGCTTCATATCTGTCCATACCTGCATATTTCGGATAATCGTCAACAATTTTAGCATCGTCAGTCATAACGTTGATAACTTCAAGATTATGTCTTAAACCTACTTCAAAGTCGTTAGGGTCATGTGCAGGAGTAATTTTAACAACACCTGTTCCAAAATCCATTTCAACGTATTCATCGCCTACAACAGGAATTTCTCTGTGAACGATAGGGAGAATAAGTGTCTTGCCGATAAGGTGCTTATATCTTTCATCATTAGGGTTTACTGCAACCGCTGTATCACCGAGAAGTGTTTCAGGTCTTGTTGTTGCAAGTTCAAGATATTCATCGCTATCCTTAAATTTATATCTTAAATGCCAGAAATGTCCTGCCTGATCTTCGTATTCAACTTCCGCATCTGAAATTGATGTTAAACATTTTGGACACCAGTTTATTATTCTCTTGCCTCTGTAGATAAGACCTTCTTCGTAATATCTTACAAAAACTTCCTTAACTGCCCTGCTGCAACCTTCATCAAGTGTGAATCTTTCTCTTGACCAGTCACATGATGAACCGAGTTTTTTAAGCTGCTGAACTATTCTTCCGCCGTACTGTTTTTTCCAGTCCCAAGCTCTTTCAAGGAATTTATCTCTTCCGATTTCTTCCTTTGTTATGCCTTCTTTACGCATTGCTTCAACAATTTTTGCTTCTGTTGCAATTGATGCGTGGTCTGTACCAGGTACCCAGAGAGCTGAATAACCGCTCATACGCTTCCATCTGATGAGTATATCCTGAAGTGTTTCATCAAGTGCATGACCCATATGGAGCTGACCTGTGATGTTTGGCGGTGGTATAACTATTGTATATGGTTTTTTCTTTGGATCAGGATCTGCTTTGAAACAACCCTTGTCGTTCCATTCCTGATATATTCTGTCCTCAAAATCTTTAGGACTGTATGCTTTTGCAAGTTCTTTCTTCATCTTCAATTTTCTCCTTGATATTAAAACGGAAATTAATCCGTTGTTTGCATATTTTATTTTTCACTCTTTGACTTTAATTCCTCAGGAATTCCGCCATATTTCTTTTCAATAAGATCTCCAACTTTTTCATCTCTTGTAAGACCGTATAAAATAATCAGATAGAATCTTGCAAGATTGTTGTCTTCCCTTTTTATTGCTTCCTGACCGAGTGCTGCTGCAATTGCAAGCAAATCCTTATCTGCTCCCGGTGTAAGACCATATTTATTAAATGCTGCAACAACTTCTTCTCTTATAGGCGGCTGTATTTTCTTTCGTGTTATGCTTGCTATATGCATAAGTTCACCCTGAACCCCCGGATGAGGTGCATATATAAGACTTTCATAATAGAAACAAACTGCACTGTCATAATCTTTCTTTTCAATGCAATAATAGCCAAGATTTGCATAACATCTTGAGAGTGCATAAGGTGTTGATGCTATTAAAAGTGCCTCTTTAATTGAACTTAAAAGCTTGTCAGGTTCGCAAAGAACTTTGTAACATTCTGCAAGTTCAAAATAAACGTCCACATTAACAGGATTATATCTTATTGCCTGATTAAGTACTTCCGCAGCTTCAGCGGGTTTACGCATTTCAACAAGAATATATGCGTGAAGAAGCATCATTTTAGGTAAATCAAATGGTGCTCTTTCAAGTTTTTTATTAACAACATATATATTAAGATAAAGCTGATGTTCAAAAGGATTTCTGAAACACATATACTTTGATTCTTCTGTTTCACGGTAAACTGCAATTATTTTATTATAAATCTTTGTTGTTATCTCGTATGCAGCTTCAATTTCCTTATTTTTAACAAGTTCTTCTGCCTTGTTGTAAAGCACGTCAAGACGTGAACCGTCCACATACATCATATCGTTGATAACTTTTTTCTTTTCTTCAGGCATTATTTCATACATTATCTTTGTTATGCCGTCAATTATTTCAAGACGTTCCTTGTCTTTTCCGTTCATAAAATTAACAGCTTCAGCCTCAAGATATTTCATATCATCATCTGTGTTGCCTGTCAGGTTGCTTCTTAATTTTGCCAATGTTTCTTCAACTGTCATATCTAAAAACTCCTTATTGTTTTAAATGCTGATGCAATTACTTCTATTATACAATATTTTTATGTAAAATGCAACTTATTTTTATAAAAAAATTTATTTTTCAGGCAAAAATTAAAGGGGACGCAAAAACGTCCCCTTATTGACAAAATATATCTATCGGATTAAACTAATGAAATGATTGCCATTTCAGCAGCATCTCCACGACGTGGACCGATTTTAACTATTCTTGTGTAACCACCGTTCTGGTTAGCGTACTTAGGTGCGATTTCATCAAATAACTTCTTTGAAACGCTTTCCTTTGTAACGTAAGCATAAACCTGACGCTTTGAATGAAGATCAGATTTCTTACCGATTGTAATAATCTTTTCAGCTGCAGATCTTACTTCCTTAGCTCTTGTAACTGTTGTTTCAATCTGGCCATTTTCTAAAAGATATGTTACCATTGCACGCATCATAGCTTTCTTCTGATCGGTTGTTCTGCCTAACTTTCTTTTACCCGGCATCGTGTTTCACTCCTTTTCCATATAAATCCGTCATTTACCGACAAAAATCTATATTAAAATATTAACGTATTATTATTCTTCTTCGGAATAAAGATCAAAACCAAGTGACTGAAGCTTTTCTTTAACTTCATCAAAAGACTTCTTACCAAGGTTACGAACCTTCATCATATCTTCTGCTGACTTGCTTATAAGATCGTTAACTGTGTTGATTCCTGCACGCTTCAAGCAGTTGAATGAACGTACAGAAAGCTCAAGTTCTTCGATAGTCATTTCCAGGACTTTTTCCTTGCCCTTGTCATCCTTTTCTACGAGGACTTCCGCAATGCTTGCTTCATCTGAAAGATCAACAAAAAGTTTAAGATGTTCGTTAAGAAGATTTGCAGCCTGTGAAACAGCTTCTTTTGCAGATATTGTGCCATCTGTCCATACCTCAAGGGTAAGCTTGTCATAGTCTGTTATCTGTCCAAGACGTGTATCTTCAACTTTATAATTAACTTTAAGTACAGGTGTGTAAATGCTGTCTACAGCAATTACATCAATCGGATAGTTCATCTGCTGCTTGTTACGCTCAGATGAAACGTATCCTCTGCCATGGTCAATTGTGATTTCCATGTAAAGCTTCGCATCCTTGCCAAGAGTAGCTATATGCATTCCCGGATCAAGAATATTTACTTCAGAATCAGTTTTAATATCACCGGCTGTTACTTCGCACTCACCTTCAGCTTCAATGTAGACTGTTTTCGGACCATCTCCATAAAGCTTTGCAGTAAGACCTTTGATGTTAAGAATAATTTCTGTAACATCTTCTTTTACGCCTGGAATTGTAGTTAATTCATGATGAACGCCATCAATTTTAACTGCATTCACAGCAACACCGGGCAGCGAGGAGAGCAGCACTCGTCTGAGACTGTTGCCAAGTGTAGTACCATAGCCACGCTCAAGCGGTGCCAGAACAAATTTTCCGTATTTTCCGTCCGGCCAAAGCTCAACGGTGTCAAGCTCAGGCTTTTCGATTCTTTCGAGCATATGATTACCCTCCTGTTTCGCAATTGCTTTTCAAATTTATTCGTTTTATAAAACAGATCTTCAAATGATCTATTATTTTGAATAGAGTTCGACGATCATGTGTGTTGCAACTTCATAGTCAAGATCTTCTGACTTTGCAAGACGAGTAACAGTTGCAGAATCTTCTGCTGACTTATCAAGCCATAATGGAACTGTTCTGCCCTTTGTCTGTTCGATTACATCCTTGAACTTTTCGCTTGACTTGCTGCCTTCATATAAAGCAACAACATCACCCGGCTTAACTCTGTATGATGGGATGTTAACTCTTGCACCATTTACTGTGAAATGTCTGTGTGTAACGAGCTGTCTTGCTTCTCTTCTTGTAAGAGCAAGTCCCATACGGAATACAACGTTGTCAAGTCTGCTTTCAAGAAGACCGATAAGGTTTTCACCTGTCTGACCTTCTAATTTATCAGCAATTTCGAAATAGTGATAGAACTGCTTTTCAAGCATGCCGTAGATAAACTTGAGCTTCTGCTTTTCCTTTAACTGAGTACCATATTCAGAAACCTTACGTCTGTTGTTTCCGCCAGGATTTCTGTTTGATGTCTTGCTGATACCCATAACCATAGGGCTGATACCTAAGTAACGGCATCTCTTTAAAATTGGATCTCTGTTTACTGCCATTTTTTCTAACCTCCTATAAACTACACACGTCTTCTCTTCGGAGGACGGCATCCGTTGTGAGGGATAGGTGTTACATCCTTGATCATTCTGACTTCAAGGCCTACAGTCTGAAGTGCTCTGATTGCAGCTTCTCTGCCTGCACCAGGTCCCTTTACAAATACTTCTACATATTTAAGACCATGTTCCATAGCAGCCTTTGCAGCTGTTTCAGCTGCTGACTGTGCAGCGAATGGTGTTGATTTACGTGAACCACGGAAACCAAGACCGCCGGCACTTGCCCATGAAATTGCATTACCCTGTGGGTCTGTGATTGTAACGATAGTGTTATTAAAAGTTGACTGGATATTTACACGGCCACTTTCGATATTTTTACGTTCTCTACGTCTTCTGATTGTAGTAACTTTTTTACCTTTCTGCTGTGCCAAGGCTCATACCCTCCTTACTTCTTCTTGTTAGCAATAGTCTTCTTAGGACCCTTGCATGTTCTTGCGTTGTTCTTTGTGTTCTGACCTCTGCAAGGTAAGCCCTTACGATGACGAACGCCTCTGTAACAACCGATTTCAATAAGTCTCTTTATGTTAAGAGAAACATTTCTGCGAAGATCACCTTCAACAACTACATACTTATCGATGTAATCACGAAGCTTTGCTACGTCTTCTTCGCTAATATCTTTAACTCTCACATCAGGATTTACGCCTGTTTCTGCGAGAATCTTGTCAGCAGTCTTACGGCCAATACCATAAACATATGTTAAACCGATTTCAATTCTCTTCTCTCTTGGAAGATCGACACCTGCTATTCTTGCCATTATTGTACCTCCATGATTCGATTAACCCTGACGCTGTTTATGCTTAGGGTTTTCACAGATAACCATTACTTTGCCCTTACGTTTAATAACCTTACACTTTTCGCATATAGGTTTTACTGAAGGTCTTACTTTCATTGTTAATACCTCCTAAACAGGATTGCGGTTTTTGTCCGCTTATATCTTATGAATTACTTGGCTCTCCAGGTAATTCTGCCTTTTGTCAGATCGTACGGTGACATTTCAACCGTAACCTTATCTCCCGGAACAATACGTATGTAGTTCATACGAAGTTTACCGGAAACGTGTGCCAATATGGTGTGTTTGTTTTTAAGTTCAACCTGAAACATTGCATTAGGCAAAGATTCAAGAACTACACCTTCAACTTCAATTACATCTTCTTTGGACATAGTTTTTCCTCCGTCAAGTATATTTAGTCAGTGAACTGTTTCAGTGCCACTCTCAGCTTTTTGTCGGTGACCTGCGACAAATCAACAGTATGTTTTGTGACTCTTATGTGCTTTATGTTCTTTCTTTTCGGTGAAGCAAGTTTTCTTGTTTTTCCGTCAGCAATAAACACAAAATCATCATCTTTATCAACTATAACAAACCAGTTTCCGGAATCTCTTCCGGCTATTGCTTTAACCACAAGTCCTTTTGCAGCTTCCATGACAAACCTCCACTAATCCGGATTTGTTAGAATTACAGGACCTTCAGTTGTTATGGCTATCTGATGCTCAAAATGAGCTGACAAACTGCCGTCTCTTGTAACAACCGTCCATCCATTGTTCAAAACTCTCACTGCATCGCCGCCCTGATTTATCATAGGTTCTATGCAGATCGTCATTCCAGCCATCAGTCTTGGTCCGTGACCCGGCTTTCCGTAATTCGGAATGTCAGGTGATTCGTGCAACTCACGACCTATACCATGACCACAGTACTCACGTACTATTCCATATCCTCTTGAAGCACAGTATTCTTCAACTGCGTGACCGATGTCACCGATTCTGTTACCGACAACTGCTTTTGAGATTCCCTCATAAAGACTTGCCTGTGTAACTTCAAGAAGTTTTTTGGCTTCATCTGATATTTTGCCTACACCAAATGTAGCACAATTATCGCCGTTAAAACCATCATATAATGCACCCACGTCAACACTTACAATGTCGCCCTCACGGATAACTCGCTTTTTGCTTGGTATTCCGTGAATAACTTCATCATTTATTGATATGCAGGCACTTCCGGGAAAACCGCCATATCCGAGAAAATTCGGAACAGCACCGCATCCTCTGATAAACTCGTGAATGAGCTTATCAAGATGCTTTGTTGTCATACCCGGTTTAATCTGTTCTCCGGCATATTTTAACGCTGCTGCCGAAATTCTTCCGGCTTCACGCAGCTTTTGCAAATCTGTTTTGGATTTTATGCTAATACTCATCTGCGGTTCCTTAAGCGTTTAAAGCTTTTAAAACCAACTTACTTGTATCAGCGACTTCTTCCTGTCCGATAACTGTTTCAAGCTTACCCTGCTTTTCATAGTAATCTTTCAAAGGAGCAGTCTGTGAATGATATACAGAAAGTCGGTCAAGTACTGTTTCCGGACGGTCATCCTTACGGATTATTGTCTTTCCACCGCACTTATCACATTTATCTGCAACTTTTGATGGTTTGAAATCAACGTGGTATGTAGCACCGCAGTCTTCGCAAACTCTTCTGCCTGATACACGTTTTTTAATTGTTTCATCAGGAACAAATATCTCAAGAACTTTGTCTATTTTAACGCCCATGGCATCAAGTGCTTCAGCCTGTGGAACTGTTCTTGGGAAACCATCAAGTATAAATCCGTTTTTGCAGTCATCAGCAGCAATTCTGTCTTTAAGAATTCCGATAACAATTTCATCCGATACAAGTGCACCGCTTTCCATTGCTTCTTTTGCTTTAAGACCATACTCTGTGCCGTTTTTAACAGCTTCTCTGAGCATATTGCCTGTTGAAATCTGCGGAATGTTTAAGTTTTCAGAGATAACCTCTGCCTGTGTGCCTTTTCCTGCACCAGGAGCGCCCAATAAAATTAAATTCATCAGTTTAATTCTCCTTATTCAAGGAATCCCTTATGATGACGCATCATCAAGTGTGATTCAAGTGTACGTACTGTTTCTATTGCAACACTTACAACGATAAGAATTGAAGTACCACCCATTGAGAGTGAGCTCAAGTTTGAATCGAGGTGAGTGAGGAATATTGGTAAAATAGCAATAACACCAAGGAAGAATGCACCAACAAGTGTTATTTTTGAAAGAACTCTCTGAATGAAATCAGATGTTGGCTTACCAGGTCTGATACCAGGAATACCGCCGTTGTTCTGTCTTAAATTGTTTGCAATTTCAATTGGGTTGTACTGCATAGCCACATAGAAATAGTTGAATGCAATGATAAGAATGAAGTAGAGAACTGCATATCCATATGACTGAGTACTAAAGAAATGTATAAAGTGATAATAGAACTTCTGTCCGCCTGTCACTCCTTCAGCTGTTATATCAGCTACAGGCTGCTTGAACAGAGCAAGTGTACTTGGCAGAGACATGAATGACATAGCAAAGATGATTGGCATAACGCCGCTCATACATACCTTAACCGGAATATGTGATGACTGACCGCCATACTGCTTTCTTCCAACAACACGCTTTGCGTACTGAATAGGAATACGGCGTTCCGATGCATTCATAAATACGATGAAAGCAATCATCGCAATAAATAAAACAAGTATACCAAGTGAAACAAAGAAATATTTCTGTGGAGTTTCTTTTGTTAAAGTAACAAGTGTTCCGACATCTGTTGGGAATCTTGCAATGATACCTGCAAAAAGAATTATCGAGATACCGTTGCCTATACCCTTATTGTCAACTCTGTTACCAAGCCAAACAACTATTGAAGTACCAGCAATGAGTGAAAGTATAATTACAAATGCTGCAAATACACCCTGACCGCCTGTTGTATACTTAACGGCACCCATACTGTTTTTCAGTGTAAGGTAGTAAGCAAATGACATAAATGCGGAAAGACCCACTGCCACGTACGCTGTTATTTTATTAAGTATCTTTCTTCCCGTTTCACCTTCCTGCGAAAGCCTCTCAAGTGGAGGAATCGCATATGTAAGAAGCTGAATTATAATGGAAGCATTGATGTATGGAGTGATTGATAATGAAAATATTGTTGCTTTTGAAAGTGCACCACCTGTGATGATGTTCAAATATTCAAGGAAGTTTCCGCCTGTGGCAGATTCCTTCATCCAATCGCTTACCACTGATGTGTCAAGGAATGGTACAGTGATGACACTTCCTATTCTGAAGATTATGATGATAAACAGGGTATAGAGAAGCTTTTTACGAATCTCCGGAACCTGCCAAGCGTTTTTCATTGTTTTAAACACTTACATCACCTCAGCTTTTCCGCCAGCCTTTTCAATTTTCTCAACAGCACTCTTTGAGAATTTTGCTGCTTTAACTGTCAGTTTAGCTGTCAGCTCTCCGTTTCCTAAAACTTTAATTCCGTCATAAACCTTTATACCACTTTCCTTGTATGAAACAAGACCTGTAGCATAAAGAAGTTCTGCGTCAACAACAGTTCCGTCCTGGAACTTGTTTAAATCTGATACATTTACAGTTGCGTAAGTTTTACCAAAGATATTGTTGAAACCTCTCTTTGGAATTCTTCTTGCAAGTGGCATCTGTCCGCCTTCGAAGCCGATTCTTACTCCGCCGCCGCTTCTGGCTTTCTGACCCTTATGACCCTTGCCGGCTGTTTTACCGTTGCCTGAACCATGGCCTCTGCCAATTCTTTTAACGTCTCTGATTGAACCTTCTGCAGGTTTTAAATCGTGCAGCTGCATTTATGTGCACCTCCTTGCTTATATATCCTTAACCTCTACAAGATGAGATATTTTTTTGATTTTACCGAGTGTCTGTGGGTTATCCGGCTGAACTGTTACGTCGCCGATCTTTCTGAGGCCAAGTGAGTTTGCTGTATCAATCTGATCCTTTTTTCTGGCAATCAGACTTTTCTTAAGTGTAATTTCCTTTGACATATCAAATTGCCTCCTTAACCAAAGATTTCTTTAACTGTTTTGCCTCTCTTAGCAGCAACCTCTTCTGCTGATGTAAGTGATGCCAAACCATTGATTGTAGCTCTTACAACGTTGCATGGGTTGTTTGAACGAAGAGATTTTGTACGGATATCCTTGATGCCTGCTACTTCGATTACGGCACGGACAGGACCACCGGCGATAACACCAGTACCTGCTGCTGCCGGCTTCATAAGTACTCTGCCTGCACCGAATGCACCGACAATTTCATGAGGGATGGAAGTACCTCTAAGGTTTACCTTAATAAGGTTCTTTTTAGCATCTTCAATACCCTTACGGATTGCATCAGGAACTTCTCCTGACTTACCTAAACCGAAACCAACTGTGCCGTTACCGTCACCTACAACAACGAGTGCTGCAAATTTCATAATACGACCGCCCTTAACGGTTTTAGATACTCTGTTGATAGAAACTACTCTTTCGAGAAGTTCTGTCTCTTTTGCATCAATATTAGCCAAAAAAACTACCTCCCTTATTAGAACTTAAGTCCGACTTCTCTTGCCGCATCAGCGAGTTCTTTGATTCTTCCGTGATACAGATAGCCGCCTCTGTCGAATACAACTTCTGTAATTCCCTTATCCATTGCACGCTTTGCAACAAGTTCTCCAACTTTCTTAGCACCTTCAATGTTACCGCCGTTGCCGCTGAATTCCTTGTCAAGGCTTGAAGCCTGTGCAAGTGTTACAGCATTAACATCGTCAATAACCTGTGCATATATATGGTTTGTTGAACGATAAACGTTTAAACGTGGACGCTGAGGTGTACCGGAAATCTTGTTACGAACTCTTAAATGACGCTTTTTTCTTGCTTTATTGCTATCAATGCGTTTAATCATATCGATTTCACTCCTCTATTACTTTTTACCCTTACCGGCTTTACCTTCCTTGCGGATGATGTGTTCGCCGAGATAATGGATTCCCTTGCCCTTGTATGGTTCAGGTGGACGCTTTTCACGTACTTCTGCTGCAAACTGACCAACAGCCTGCTTATCGATACCTGAAACAACAACCTGGTTTGGCTGTGGAACATCGAGCTTGATGTCGTCTGTTTCAGCAACAACTACAGGATGTGAGAAGCCAAGTGTTAAAACAACTTCCTTACCCTGCTTCTTTGCTCTGTAACCAACACCATCGATTTCCAAAGTCTTTGAATAGCCGTTTGTAACACCTTCAACCATGTTTGAAATAAGTGTTCTTGTTAAACCATGTAAAGACTTATGTTTTTTATCTTCTGAAGGACGAGTTACTTTTATAACGCCGTCTTCAACGTTTATTCCAAGTTCTTCTGAGAACTTCTTTGTTAATTCACCCTTAGGACCTTTTACTGTGACAAGGTTGTGTTCTGCAACCTTAACATCAACACCTGCCGGTACACTAATTGGGCTGTTACCTATTCTTGACATAAGTTACCCTCCTTACCAAACAAATGCGAGTACTTCACCGCCGACATTAAGCTTACGAGCCTGTTTGTCAGTCATGATGCCCTTTGATGTTGAAACAATTGCAATACCAAGGCCTTTTCTTACCTTAGGCATATCTGCACTGCTTGCATAAATACGTAAACCTGGCTTTGAAACTCTCTTGAGTCCAGTAATTACAGTTGAATTACTGTCATTATATTTAAGCACAACTCTGATTACACCCTGCTTGCCGTCTTCAATAACCTGAAAGCTCTTTACATATCCTTCGTCTACGAGGATCTGAACGATTGCTTTCTTTACATTAGATGCAGGAATGTCAACAGTGGCGTGCTTTGCTGTACCTGCATTACGAATTCTCGTAAGTAAGTCTGCGATTGTATCTGTAATCTGCATGCCAATGACCTCCTTTTAATTTTACCAGCTTGCCTTTTTAACACCCGGAATTTTACCTTCATGTGCAAGTTCTCTGAAACAAATACGGCAGATGCCATACTTTCTTAAATATGCATGAGGTCTTCCGCAGATTTTACATCTGTTGTAAGCTCTTGTAGAATACTTGGGAGTTCTCTGCTGCTTCATTATCATTGCTGTTTTTGCCATTTTGTAACCTCCCTATTACTTAGCAAACGGAGCACCGAGTAATGTCAGTAACTCTTTTGCTTCTTCATCAGTTTTTGCTGTTGTAATGAAGTTTATATCCATGCCTCTTACCTTATCGATCTTTTCATATTCGATTTCAGGGAAGATAAGCTGTTCTTTAATACCTGTTGAGTAGTTACCTCTGCCATCAAAAGAATTTGGATTGATTCCTCTGAAGTCACGTACACGTGGAAGGTCAATGTTAAAGAATTTATCTACAAATTCCCACATTTTTTCACTTCTGAGTGTAACCTTAACACCGATTGGCATTCCTTCACGAAGTTTAAAGTTAGCAACAGATTTCTTAGCACGGCAAACAACCGGCTTCTGACCTGTGATTGCTGCAAGGTCTGCAACTATTGCATCGATAACCTTTGCGTTTTCTTTAGCTTCGCCTGCTCCTACGTTAACTACTACTTTGTCGAGCTTCGGAATCTGCATAACGCTCTTGTATCCGAATTTCTTCATCATAGCCGGAGCAACGGTGCTATTATAATATTCTTTTAATCTAGCCATTTCGTTTCTCCTTAATTAGTTGAATTTGTGACCGCATTTTACGCAAACACGAACTTTATCTCTCTGAGTACCTTCGTGCTTAACTCTGACACCCTTTTTGCATTCTGGGCAGTAAAGCTGTACTTTGCAAGCATAGATAGGTGCTTCAGCTTCAACGATTCCGCCCTGCTGACCCATCTGTGTAGGCTTAATATGCTTTTTAACCATATTGATGCCTTCAACGATAACTTTCTGTTCCTTTGGGCTTACTTCAAGTACTTTACCTGTCTTTGGTGTTTTTTTGTCGTCTTTATATTTTTCATTGAATTTGCCGACACGTAAAACGACAGTATCACCTGTTTTAACATGTACCTTATTTTTCATTTTACAATGACACCTCCAATTAAAGTACTTCCGGTGCAAGACTCAAGATCTTTGTATAATCTTTGTCACGTAATTCTCTGGCAACCGGTCCAAAGATACGTGTACCCTTTGGGTTTTTGTCTTCACGAATTATAACTGCTGCATTTTCATCAAAACGAATGTATGTTCCGTCTTCTCTTCTTAAACCCTTGGCACTGCGAACGATTACAGCCTTTACAACTTCACCCTTCTTTACAACGCCGCCTGGTGTTGCCTTTTTAACGGAAGCTACCACTACATCACCGATATTTGCATATCTTCTGCGTGTACCGCCTAAAACACGAATGCACATAAGTTCCTTCGCACCTGTGTTATCTGCAACTTTTAAATAAGTCTGCATCTGTATCACGGGGAGTTCCTCCTTTCAGAAGCTACGAGCTTCTACTGAAATTGATATATGCTAATGATTTTATATTACTTAGCTTTTTCTATAATGCTTACTAAACGCCATCTCTTATCTTTTGAAAGAGGACGAGTTTCCATTATTTCAACACGATCGCCGATTCTGCACTCATTGTTTTCGTCATGAGCCTTGAAGCGAACTGTTCTCTTTACAATCTTCTTGTAAAGCGGATGTTTAACATTGTCTTCGATTGCAACAACAATTGTTTTATCCATCTTGTCGCTTACAACCTTGCCGACTCTTGTTTTTCTAAGGTTTCTTTCCTGCATTGTTAATATCCCCTTTCTGATTATTCATTTTCAGCAGATTCAATTTCTGCTTCACGGAGAACTGTCTTAATGCGGGCAATGTCCTTTTTAACTGCCTTTATTCTTGCAGTATTTTCCAACTGGCTGACAGCAAGCTGAAAGCGAAGATTAAAAAGTTCTTCTTTTAATTCAGTTAACTTTTTTTCGCAATCGTCAACAGACATGCTGCGTATTTCTGTTGCCTTCATTCTTACTCTCCTCCCTGTTCTTCTTTTTTAACGAACTTTGTCTTGATTGGAAGTTTGTGAGCAGCAAGTCTTAATGCTTCTCTTGCAACTTCTTCACTGACACCGTTTATTTCAAACATTACTCTGCCCGGCTTAACAACGGCTACCCAATATTCAGGAGCACCTTTACCTTTACCCATTCGAGTACCGAGCGGCTTGCTTGTTACAGGCTTGTCAGGGAATATCTTAATCCAGACCTGACCACCTCTTTTTGTGTATCTTGTCATCGCAATACGGGCAGCTTCTATCTGGTTAGCTGTGATCCATGCAGGTTCAAGAGCAACAAGACCAAAATCACCGTAAGCGATTTTATTGCCTCTGTATGCCTTACCTGTCATACGACCTCTGTGTACACGACGATATTTTACTCTCTTAGGAAGCAGCATTACTGATTACCTCCTTCTCTTCTCTGTCTGAAGTTACCGTTACGGCGGTTATCGTTGTTGCCACGACGTCTTCTGTCGTTTCTTCTGCGATCATCACCTGATGACTTCTTTTCAGCTTTTTCTCTTGATGCAGCAGCCTTAGCAGCGTCACCCTTGAGAACTTCGCCTTTATAGATCCAAACCTTAACACCGAGCTTACCGTATGTTGTGTTTGCTTCAGCAAAACCATAATCGATATCAGCACGCATTGTCTGGAGCGGAATAGTACCTTCGTGGTAGCTTTCACTTCTTGCAATTTCAGCACCTGCAAGACGACCGCTTACCTTAATTTTAATACCCTTTGAACCGAGACGCATTGTTCTGCTGATGCTCTGTTTCATAGCACGACGGAATGCAACTCTGTTTTCAAGATCAAGTGCAACCTTTTCAGCTACGAGCTGTGCATCAAGGTCAGGCTGCTTAACTTCAACGATGTTGATAAATACCTGCTTACCAAGCTTCTGTTCAAGTTCTGCACGTAATTTTTCGATTTCTGCACCGCCCTTACCGATTACGATACCAGGCTTAGCACAGCTGATGTGGATTCTTACCTTGCTGTCTGCAAATCTTTCGATTTCAATCTTCGGAACGCCAGCAGCATAAAGCTTCTTCTTGAGCATTTCTCTGATCTTGTAGTCTTCAACAAGATTTTCAGCGAAATCTTTTTTATTTGCAAACCAACGAGAATCCCAGTCCTTTATAACACCGACACGAAAACCGTGTGGATTAACTTTCTGGCCCATGTTTTATCCTCCTTGGGATTAGTCTTTTTCACTTACTGCAATAGTAATGTGTGATGTTCTTTTTAAAATTCTGAATGCTCTGCCCTTTGATCTCGGCATAATTCTCTTGAGTGTAGGGCCTGCGTTTACGTAGCATTCTGAAACATAAAGTTCATCTCTGCTCATACCATTGTTGTTTTCTGCATTTGCAATAGCGGACTTAAGCAATTTTGCCACGATAGGGCTTGCTGCTTTTGGTGTAAGTTCGAGAGTTGCGAGTGCAACGTCAACCGGCTTGTTTCTGATAAGGTCAAGCACGATTTTTACCTTACGAGGCGCAATTCTTTCATTACGCAAATATGCTCTTGCTTCCATCTGTAATCCTCCTTCCGCTATTTACCGTTATTTGATGTCTTTGATCCGGCATGGCCTTTAAATGTTCTTGTTGGAGCGAATTCACCAAGTTTATGACCTACCATATCTTCTGTAACGTATACCGGAACATGCTTGCGGCCATCATGTACTGCAAATGTATGTCCTACGAAATCAGGGAAAATTGTGGATGAGCGGCTCCAGGTTTTAACTACTTTCTTTTCGCCTGCCTGATTTAATGCATCAACCTTTTTCATAAGTGACTTTTCGACAAAAGGTCCTTTTTTAATACTTCTGCTCATGAATCTGTTCCTCCTTTCCCATTATTTACCGTTACGACGTTTTACAATGTACTTATCTGTCTTGTTACGCTTCTTACGAGTCTTGTAACCAAGTGCTGGTTTACCCCATGGTGTAACAGGTGCCTTACGTCCGATAGGAGCACGGCCTTCACCACCACCGTGTGGGTGATCATTAGGGTTCATTACAGAACCTCTTACAGTAGGTCTTACACCGAGGTGACGTACCTTACCAGCCTTACCTCTGTTAACGTTTTCATGGTCAATATTGGAAACCTGTCCGATACTTGCTCTGCATGAGATCGGAACATATCTCATTTCGCCTGATGGTAAACGAACGAGTGCCTGTTTACCTTCTTTACCCATAAGCTGAGCCATATTGCCGGCTGATCTTACGAACTGAGCACCTCTGCCAGGATAAAGTTCAATTGCGTGGATAAATGTACCAACTGGAATTGATTCAAGTGGAAGTGCGTTACCAGGCTTAATATCTGCATCTGCACCACTGCGAACTACATCGCCGACTTTAAGGTCGTGTGGAGCAAGAATATATCTTTTTTCACCGTCTTCGTATTCAACGAGTGCGATGAATGAACTACGGTTTGGATCGTATTCAAGAGTCTTAACAACTGCATTCATGCCGTCCTTATTTCTCTTAAAGTCAATGATACGATACTTTCTTTTATTAGCGCCACCCTTATGACGAACTGTGATTCTTCCGTAGCTGTTTCTACCAGAATGCTTCTTTAATGGTGTAAGAAGACTCTTTTCAGGTTTTACCTTTGAAAGACCTGAGTAGTCAGTTACTGTCATGTTACGTCTTGAAGGAGTGGTTGGCTTAAAGGTTTTAATTGCCATTTTTAATCTCCTTAGAATGTATTATTTTGCGGGAACATTACTCCCATACAAAAGACGGTTTAAAATTAGATAAGGTTTTCGAAGAATTCGATTGAATCTTTTCTCTTCTTTCCGTCAGGACCAAGCTTTGTAGGATTTGCACTGATTGTAACAATTGCCTTTTTCCAAGCAGCTGTTTTACCTGTGAATCTGCCTACTCTCTTAGCACGGCCTCTTACATTCATGGTATTAACCTTTACTACCTGTACGTTGAATAATTCTTCAACTGCACGTGCTATTTCAGCTTTATTTGAATCCTTTGCAACTTTGAAAGTGTACTTACCCTGTGCGAGTACGTCCATGCTCTTTTCTGTTATAATAGGCTTAATAATTATATCCTGTGCGAGTTTCATTCTGCGTACACCTCCTCAATTGTTGCAACTGCATCCTTAACCATAATGCAAGTTTCATACTTGAGAACATCATAAACGTTTAACTGCTTATCGTTTGTTGTTTCAATGCCCTTGATGTTTGCAGCACTCTTAACAATCTTGTTGTATGCTTCCTTAGCCTTCTTATCAGCTTCTGCATCGCCTGTTTTTTCAGGTAATGAAAGAACGACAAGTGCCTTTGTGTCAACCTTGATTGCATCAAGCATAGCAACAAATTTCTTTGTGCTGTAATCGTCAAACTTGATTTCGTCGATTACTACAAACTTGTTATCTGCAACCTTTGAAGAAAGTGCTGACTTAATAGCAAGTCTTTTAACTTTCTTATTGATTGTGTAAGAATAATCACGTGGCTTTGGTCCAAGTGCAATACCGCCGTGTGTCCACTGTGGTGAACGTGTTGAACCCTGTCTTGCATGACCTGTGCCCTTCTGACACCATGGTTTACGTCCGCCGCCTCTTACTTCGCTTCTTGTAAGAGTTGACTGTGTGCCCTGACGCTGATTAGCAAGATAATTTACTACTGCAGAATGCATAACTGAAACGTTTGGTTCAATACCAAATACTGAATCAGCAAGATTCAAGTCGGAAACCTTTTCGCCGTTCATATTTAAAACTTCAACTGTTGCCATTTACGTTTCCTCCTTCCTTATGCTTTAACGCCATCAACAATAGTAACAATGCTGTTCTTTGGACCAGGAATTGCACCCTTGATAGCGATCAAATTGTTTTCTGCATCAATCTTAACTACTGTAAGATTCTGTACTGTAACTCTTTCAGCACCCATATGTCCAGGCATTCCCTTGCCCTTGTAAATACGAGATGGACTTGAGCAAGCACCCATTGAACCGGCTTCTCTGTGAACAGGACCTGTACCATGAGTCATCTTAAGTCTGTGCTGATTGTGGCGCTTGATAGCACCTGCAAAGCCCTTACCTTTGCTTGTTCCAACAACGTCAACAACGTCGCCTACAGCAAATGTATCAGCTTTAATAAGGTCGCCAACGTTGAGTGTGCTGCAATCGTCAAGTCTGAATTCTTTCAGTGTCTTCTTGCAAGCAACATCAGCCTTGTCAAAGTGACCTTTAGTTGGTTTGTTGACTCTCTGAACTTTAACGTCGCCAAATCCGAGCTGTACTGATTCATAACCGTCATTTTCAACAGTTTTCTTCTGTACTACAACGCAAGGACCTGCTTCAACAACAGTTACAGGAATCGCTTTTGCATTTTCGTCGAAAATCTGAGTCATACCGATTTTCTTACCGATAATAGCCTTCTGCATTTCTTTTTTCCTCCTATTTGGTTATTGGTTGACATTTTGCCAACATGACCGATGATACAAAATGCAACAGTATCATCTGATTTGCTTTTAAAAAAGCAATTTGGTGTTTAATAAAAAATGAATTACTTCATTTCCATTACGATTTCAACACCTGCTGGGACTTCAAGTTTCTGAAGAGCTGAAACAGTTTTATCTGTAGGACGGATAATGTCGATAAGTCTCTTATGAGTTCTAAGTTCAAACTGTTCACGGCTGTCCTTATACTTATGAACCGCTCTAAGGATTGTTACAACTTCCTTATCTGTTGGAAGTGGAATAGGGCCTGATACTCTGGCACCATTTCTCTTTGCTGCTTCAACTATTTTAGCTGATGCTGCATCAACTGTTGCGTGTTCATATCCCTTAACCTTAATTCTGATTTTTTCGTTGACTGCCACCTGATTTTCGCCTCCTTGATAATTTGATAGATGGGGGCTGAGCTTTCGCTCCAAGAATACGTTACACGTTGCCGGGTGTTGTCCCGCTTTTTGTATAAAAAAACTCGAAATCCATATAGGTTTTCGAGCGATTTCGCAGTATAAGCATAACAATAGCAAGATGGCATAGTATATCCATACCATTTCATTGTCACACATACTGTGCCGTATTTCCTATCGCCCGGTTTTTAAATCGGACATACTCCACAGAAATTACCTGACATACCGTCAGCAACCTTCTGCTTCAACGCATATCTGTTGCAATCACGCAAGAACTATTATAACATATTTCAATACCCATTGCAATAGTTTTTGCAAAATTACTTTGTAAACTTTTAGTGAATTGACCGTGTCAAAATCAAGCAGATTTCAGCTTAATCAATTTTCAGCAAATACCTTAAAGCTGCACGTTTTTTAGTGCCTGCCGGAAATAATCCTTTATCCTGTTTTATCTCTGTTTTTTTAGGTTCAATTATGGTATCTTCAATGCTGCTGCACCAATTTTCATAATCAGCGGCATTCATATAATTTTTAAGTGACTCTCTCTGTTCTTTTGAAGCATACTTTTTCATATATTCAAGAGGAAGTTCGCTGCCTGTTTTTTTAGTATTTCCAAGATGTTCAATAAGTGCGTTTGCATGGTGCATACTTATTCTTGAATTAACATTTTTCAAAGCCGCCTGAACTATAGGATCATCTTTATCCGACATTGCAAGCAATGCACCTGTTGCAGCTTCATTTGAAACGCTGTTCACGTCATTTTTTTCAGGAATATCAAAAAGATAATCCGCAGTTTGTGCCATTATGCTTCTGAGCGGCAAAATGCTGTCGCTTTCCCAGGGAATACCATCGATTGAAAGCATTTGCATAATATACGAATAAAGAGATGTCTGCATCATCTGAAACTTTGCTGAAGGAATCCATACGGCTTCTATGCCTATATTTGTAGGTGCAATATAGTCATTCACAGGATCACTTCCTATGTGAAGAAGCTGATTTTCTAAAAGTTCCTGTTCATTTAAAAGTTCTCTGAATCCACTGCCATATTTTTTTGTTTTTCTTGTGTGAGATGAAATATAAATTTTATCCCAGCCTGAATATCCGCATGATTCAAGTATTCTGTGCATAGTTCTTTTTGAAACAATACTATCAGACAATATAAAAACTTTTTTACCTGCATTGAGAGCCTCTGTAAAGACGCTGAAGCCGAAATCTCTTGTTCTGCAATACATTTCAGCAAGTCTGCATTCCTGCCTTAAAAGGGTGTCTGCCTCTTTCTGCGACATCTTTTCCGAATCGCATATATACTTATATATCTGTCTGAGATTTACAGAACCCGTACGGCTGCGTTTTCTTGCTGTTTCCTCTGCAAGTATTCTGAGCGGATAAAACTGAGTAAGATTTTTACTTGAAACCGCCTGAAAATCTTTCTGCAAAAGCCAGAAAAGGTCTGAATGTCTCCAAAGAGGATATGTTATAAGGCAGTCCGTTGCACCAAAACTGACCGCTTTTATATCTTTACTGTTTATTTTCTCTTTTATTTCTTCAAAAGATAAAATTTCCGGCTGCAAACCGACTACCTCCCTTTTTAATTTATTTAATTCAAGTATATTATACCAATTTTCGGCATAATTGTCAAGTAACATAAAAAAAGACACATTCCGCAGCTTGTCCGCTGTGCGAATATGTCTTTTTAATTTTGTTTCAAAAATGAACATCAGTGCATAAGATATGATTTAACAAGCACCTGTAAAAGTTCATCTCTGTCTATATGACGTATCAGATTCCTTGCATTATTGTACGTTGTTATGTACGTTGGATCTTCTGAAAGAATATAGCCGACGATCTGGTTGATAGGATTATAGCCTTTCTGAGTAAGCGCATCATAAACAGTTGTCAATGTCTGCTTCATCTGAACTTCTCTTTCTTCTGTAACAGAAAAAGTCATAGTTTTATCACACATAATTAGTCAGCCTCCTTAATAACTAATGTATTAATATATTATAATACATCAGGCGAAAAAAATCAAGTATAATTTATAAAATTGCTGTTTTGCAGTACTAAACGCACAATTTTTTGTGCATTTTTTCTATATTTTCCATATTTTTACCAATTTTTCGGGAATGTTATAAAAACATCCCCGATTTTTTTAAAATATTCAGCATCCGCAATCTTTTCTTGAACAGAATGAAACACAATCTGTGTTTTCAGTGTGGTCAGGATTTTTTCCGTGTGATGCAATTTCAACTTCTTCCTTGCTGCAAATGCAATCTGTAGGGTCGTTATATCTGCACTGTGAAACGCTGCAATGAATTTTATTTGTTCTCTTTTCCATTTTAATTTACTCCTTTTTATTTAGTGGACTTTCAAAGTCCTTTAGTATTATGACCACAAATTTTTTTATTATTCAACATTTAAATATTTTTTTAATAATGAGGAAGCGGCGTGTCGCTGCTTCAATGAGGAATGAGGAGTGAGGAATGAGGAATTGTGGTGTCGCCTGTCGGCGACTTATCTAAAACCCCTCAGTCAAGCCTTCGGCTTGCCAGCTCCCCTTTCAGGAGAGCCTTTATTAAATCTTGCAAATTTAATAAAAAATGTCTATTTAAAGCCTCCACTGAAAGGGGAGGGGGACCGCCGTCAGGCGGTGGAGGGGTTTATAAATCCGTCAGCGAAGCTGACACCTTAATTCCTCATTCCTAATTTTTTTAGTTTTTCAGTAAAATCAGATTTTTTCTTTACATTTATTTTTAAAGATGTTATAATATAATTGGAGGGATGAAAATGGCAAAAAAAGCTAAAACAAATGCTATACGCAAACTTGATGCTCTTAAAATAAAATACGAAGAACACGAAGCAGATGTTGACGGAACAAAAACAGGTGTTGAAGTTTCAATTGCACTTGGACAAAATCCCGATAAATGCTTTAAAACTCTTGTTACAGTCGGCAAAACAGGTGAACACTATGTTTTTATGGTTCCTGTTGCGGAAGAACTCGACCTTAAAAAAGCTGCTGCCGCTGTTGGGGAAAAATCCGTTGAAATGGTTAAATCAAAAGAACTTCTCGGTCTTACAGGCTACATTCACGGCGGCTGTTCGCCTATCGGAATGAAGAAATTTTTCAAAACAACCTGTCATATTTCCGCTAAAAATTTTGATACAATATGCTACAGCGGAGGAAGAATAGGTTTACAACTTGAAACAACTCCCGAAGACCTTGGAAAAGTCATCGACTACCAATTCGCCGATATTATCAGATAATAAAATAATGAGGAATGAGGAATGGTGGTGTCGCCGTTCGGCGACAATTTTTAACCTCTCCACCGCCTTACGGCGATCCCCCTCTCCTTAAAAGGAGAGGCTATAAATTGGAATTTGCAAGGCTTAAATAAAGGCTCTCCTGAAAGGGTAGCTGGAAAGCCGTAAAGCTTAACTGAAAGGTTTTCTCCCCTTGGGGAGATGTCACGAAGTGACAGAGGGGGATTTGTCGGCTTTGCCGACACTTTAATTCCTCATTCCTCATTCCTAATTTCTCATTATAAAAAGGCGACACGCCACTTCCTCATTTATAATTAAAACAAAAAACCACGGAAAATTTCCGTGGTTTTTTATTTTATATTTTTGTTTTATATTACTTAATGTGCCAGATGTTGTCTTTATATTCGTTAACAGCTCTGTCTGCTGAGAATATACCTGCACCTGCAATATTTTCAAGTGACATCTTTGTCCACTTTGTCTGATCTTTGTAGATTTCAGATGACTTGTTCTGTGTTTCTCTGTATGAATCAAAGTCTGCAAGAACCATATATGGGTCTTTATTTCTGATTGAGTTTGCAACTTCTTCAAATGTGCAGCCGTTAATTCCGTTATACATTCTATCGATACATTCACGAGCAATATCATTGCTGTTGTAAATGTCGCCAGGGTTGTAACCGCTTGCTTTTCTTGCATTAACTTCTTCTGTTTTCATACCAAAGATGAAAATGTTATCATCACCAACAGCGTCCTTAATTTCAATGTTTGCACCGTCAAGTGTACCCATTGTAAGTGCACCATTAAGCATAAGCTTCATATTACCTGTACCTGATGCTTCTGTACCTGCAAGAGAAATCTGTTCTGAAATATCACTTGCCGGCATAAGGAGTTCTGAAAGTGTTACTCTATAGTCTTCAAGGAAGTAAACAGAAAGCTTGTCGTTGATTCTTGGGTTCTTTCTTATTTCTTCTGAAAGTGCCCATATCATCTTGATTATCTGCTTTGCAAGATAATATCCAGGTGCTGCCTTTGAACCGAAAATGTATGTCTTAGGAACAAAATCAGCGTTCGGATTATTAAGAAGATAATTGTACTGTGCAAGTATGTTCATAACATTAAGATGCTGTCTTTTATATTCATGAAGACGCTTAACCTGAACATCAAAAATACTGTCTGTGTTAAGAACAACATTGCTCTTGTTCTTTACATACTTGGCAAATCTTTCCTTATTTTCTTTCTTAACTTTCTGAAGTTCAAGAAGAACTGCCTTGTCATCTTTGTAATTTCTGAGTTTTGCAAGTTCTGCACCATCTTTAAGGAAACCATCACCGATTTTCTTTCTTAAAAGATTTGTAAGACCAGGGTTTGACTGATAAAGCCATCTTCTGTATGCAATACCGTTTGTTACATTCTTGAACTTTTCAGGAGTATCAAGGTATTCGTCATGGAATACACTTTCCTTGATAATTTCTGAATGAAGCTTTGATACACCATTTACGCTGTGTGAAGCTACAACGCAAAGTGTTGCCATATGGATAACATTATCCTTGATAATAGACATTCTTGTTGTTTTAGCACTGTCGCCGCCTGTCTTTTCAAAAAGTTCTGCACAGTAACGTCTGTTTATTTCAAGAATTATCTGGAAGATTCTTGGAATTATTTCCTTAACAAGACCAACATCCCACTTTTCAAGTGCTTCAGCCATAACAGTATGGTTTGTGTATGCAAAAGTTTTTGTAACAATTCCCCATGCCTTGTCCCAGCCGTAGCCGCAGTCATCAAGAAGAACTCTCATAAGTTCAGGAATTGCAAGAGTCGGGTGTGTATCGTTTATGTGAATTGCAACCTTTTCTGCAAGGTTATCTACTGTACCATAAACTTTCATATGGTTGTTTACAATATCACCAATTGCAGCACTGCAAAGGAAATACTGCTGACGAAGACGAAGTGCCTTACCCTGAATGTGGTTATCGTTAGGATAAAGAACCTTTGAAATAGCGTTTGCTGTTGAGTTAAGACCGAGTGCCTTTTCATAGTCGCCTTCATTGAACTTGCTCATATCAAAGCTTGGTGCTTTAGCTGTCCAAAGTCTTAATACTGAAACACCTTCACTGCCGTAACCTGAAACATACATATCGTATGGTATAGCCATAACTGTGTTGTAGTTTATATGTGAAACGTGGTGATAGTTTTCTTCCCAGTATTCACGGAGTTCGCCGTCAAAGTGAACTTCTATTGCATCTTCAGGCTTAGGGTCAAGCCATACACTTCCGCCAGGAAGCCAGTTGTCAGGAAGTTCTGTCTGCCAGCCATCCTGTATTTTCTGTCTGAATATACCGTATTCATAACAGATTGTATGACCCATTGCAGGGATTTCCTGTGTAGCCATAGCATCAAGGTAACATGCAGCAAGTCTGCCAAGACCGCCGTTGCCAAGACCTGCATCAGGTTCACATTCAAAAATGTTGTCGAGGTTTATGTTATATTCTTTAAGTATTGAACGAACGTCATCTGCAAGTTCAAGGTTATAAAGAGATGTTTTCAGTGAACGTCCCATAAGGAATTCCATTGAAAGATAGTATATCTGCTTTCTGCCTGTTGAATGAGTTTTGTTCTGGAATTTCTGTCTCTTTGTTTTGAGAAGATCAACCATCATTGAAGAAAGTACCTTGTAGATTTCATTATCAGATGCATCATTTGGAGTTGCATCGTACTGAAGAGAAAGTCTTTCAAGGAAAGTTTTCTTCAGCTGTTCTTTAGTTAACTTTGTTTCAGACATATTAAACTCCTTTTATAAATATTTATGATTCAAAGCAGGTTTGTAATTTACGTCATTGCAAAACACACCTGCTGCCTGCACAATAAGCACACATTTATTATACACTATTGCATCAAAAAATTCAATAGTTTTTTTATACAAATATTTGTCATATATCTCATCACATTGATTAAAAAATGTAAATTTTTTAAAGTTAAAGAAAAAATTCACATATTTTGTTGTGCAATATGCATAATAAAATATGTGAATCAGAATATACAATATGTAAAATAAAGAATTTATTTATACATTTAAAATCTTTTTATTTTTCTTTGTGATATTCGGAATAAAGGACACTTTTTGAGATACCTGTTGATAAAGCAACTTCTTTACACGCCTGATTTGCTTTCATTCCGCCTGATATTTTTTCATTTACAAGCAAAAGTGCATCTTCAAGTGTAAATTCTTTTTTTTCTTCGGGTGCTTTTCCCTCAACAACAAGCACAAATTCCCCTCTTGGTGCATTAATTTCATAATATTTTTCCGCTTCCGAAACAGTCATTATTTTAACTTCTTCGTGAATTTTTGTAAGTTCTCTGCAAAAAGATATTTTTCTTTCTTCTCCAAAATATTCTTTGAAATCTGCAAGTGTTTTCAAAAGTTTATGCGGTGCTTCATAAAATACCATTACTCTTGACTCGTTTTCAAGACTTTCAAGATGTGCTTTTCTTTCCTTTTTATTCATTGAAAGAAATCCCTCAAAAGTAAATCTTGCTGTATGCTGACCTGAAATTGCAACGGCTGAAACAACCGCACTTGGACCGGGGACAACCGAAACAGGTATATTTTTTTCATAGCACATTTTTACAAGCGGTTCTCCGGGGTCTGATATACACGGCATTCCTGCATCTGTTACAGCCGCACAGCTTTCTCCGCTTAAAAGTCTTGCAATAATTGAATCAAGAACATCTTGCGTACTGTGTTCATGATAGCTTATAACCTGCTTTTTTATTTCATAATGATTAAGAAGTTTTTTTGTTACTCTTGTATCTTCCGCTGCAATAAAATCTGTTTCTTCAAGTATTCTTAGTTGTCTTAAAGTTATATCTTCAAGATTTCCAATTGGTGTTCCCACAACATAAAGTGTTCCACTCATTTTTTTTTTCCTGCTTTCATTTATATATTTCTTTCATCTCGTTTGTATATTCCATATTTTCATCATAAAGATAAAATGTTTTTTCAACTTCAAGAAAAGAACCGCCGTCTTTTCTTGCTTCAACAAGAAAAAGCCAAGGTTTTGTAAGATGATTTTTTGAAACAAATCTCAATCTTTTTGGTTCAAGATGATTATTTTTCATAGAAGCTAAAACATCAGCAAGACGTTCTGTTCTGTTGCAAAGGCAAAATGTTCCGCCTGATTTTAAAAGCCTGTATGCCGCCCTGCAAACGTCATCAATGCTGCACATTATTTCATGCCTTGCTATTTTCTGACTTTCTATAACGCTCTCATGTCCTGCTTTATAGGCTTTATACGGTGGATTACACGTTACAACATCAAGCGAATTTATCGGTGCATTTTCCCACAAATCTTTCATATCCGCACAAATCGGAATTATTTTTTCTTTTGAAATTCCGCTTTTTTTCATTCCGTATTCAAGCTGTTTTATTGCATCAGGCTGAATATCAACCGCATATGTTATCTGAGGCTTTTTTCTTTTCTGCCAAATCAGCGGAATAATTCCGCAGCCTGTTCCAAGGTCACATACTTTTGATTTATGCTTTATATTTGCAAAATCTGCAAGCAAAAATGCATCTGTTCCAAATCTGTGATTTATGCTTTTACAAACATATATTTCGTCATTTAATTTTTCATATGTGGCATTGCAAAGTTCAAGATATGAAAGTATTTCAGGCATTTCTTTTATATAAACATCGCAATTTTTTTCTATTTCTTCCTTTAAATATTCAGATGTTTCATCATAAACACCACAAACAAAAAAGCCTGCTTTTTTCGCTGTTTCAATACTATGAAGAGAATCTTCCGCAACTATACACTTTGAAAAATCCGATATATTCATTATTTTTGCCGCTTCTATGAAAATATCAGGCGACTCTTTTCCTGCCGCAACTTCTCTTTGTGTCAGAAGAAATTTCATTCTGTCATATATTTTGTGTCTTTTCAAAACCGCTTCCGCCATATCGGGATATGTTGCAGTTGCAACTCCATATGGTATATTAAGCTTGTCAAGTTTATCAAGTGTTTCTATAACGCCCTTTTTCAGCGGTATATTTTCGTAATATTCATATCGTACAAGCTGCTGTATTTCTTCACTTATTTCCTGCCATGTCATTTCAGGAAAAAAGTTATCCCTTAAATATTCAGATGACTCCTGTATCGTCATTTTTTTAACAGTTTCAGAAATATCTTCAGGAGGTAAAACATTATGTATTCTGAAAAATTTTCTATCTACTTCACTCCATATTTTCATAGAGTCTATTAAAGTTCCGTCAAGGTCAAATATAATTCCCTCTGCCATATACTTCCTTTCTATTTGTAAAGCAGTACTGCCTGACTGCCCATTTCTTTGTATATCTCTTCAAATCTGTCCATTTCATAAGTTTTATTTCCCTCTAAAGGGTCACAAACTTCAACAGTATTATCATTTTTATTGTAACCGTTTATAACCATACAATGTTCATAACTTGGAAATTCAAATTTTGTTCCGTCTGCATTTGTCCAGTATGTTGTCCATGCAGGGTCGTGCAGATACATTGTTGACCATATAACAACAGGATAACCCTGTGCAACACAAGCATATACTTTTTCAATACTGTTTCCGGAAATATCGGCAACCTGCATTTTTTCCGGTTGTCTTGCAATATATTTTTCTGCCGCATCTTTTATAACAGGTGCATAACAACCGAATGCATTTGAGTCATATGGTGTACCGAGAAATGCCTCATACATTTTATATTCTCCTCCGCCTGACTCCTTATGCAGATAATTATCTGCAAGGTCGCATTTGTCAATATTATAACCCCAGTAATTCAAAACCGTTGTTAAAGATGTTATTTCACAACCCGTTGGCAATTCAGGATTTTGCAAAACCGCTTCAACATTTATGCTGTGCGATGTTGGAACTTCGCCGTTTAAAATAATTTCAAGTGGGTCTTTTGTTTCACTTTCTGTTTCTGTAACAGTTTCCGTTGTTGCCTGTGTTGTTTCAACTTCATTATTTACTAATTCAACAGTACCGCCACTATCTTTGAACTTCCATGCAAGAACAACAGATACCACACATATTATTATAAGAACAAATAAAAGACAGCCTCCGTTATTTTTCTTTTTGCTTTCTAAATTTTCTTCTCCGCCTGATTTATGATTATCCATTTTTTACTTTGAATTCTCCTTGATAGAAATTTTATGGCTGTATGCCATGCTTCCCTTAAATTTTTTCTCAAGTCCCAAAGTATATAATGCATATGCTTTTGCATCTGCTGATGCAAGTTTTTTTGCTTTTTCGTTTACGTTTTCAAGTTTTGCAAGAGATGTTGAAAACGGTATTGATGAATTTTTCTTTATCTCTTTTAAGATTTCAGTTCCATTTTTATTAAATGCAAGTACCCTGCCATATTGCGGCAAAATGTGGGCTGTTTCGCTGTTTATTTCAATTGCAAGACTTAAAATATGACGTTTTATTCTTGCCATAGGATAGCGTTTTGTTTTAACCGAATCAAGATAAATATCAAGGCTTTCAGCATCTTTATATTTCATCATTCTTTCGGCAAGTCCCTGTTTTCCAATTTCATTTATTTTCTGAAAATCGGAAATATCCGACATTCTTAATTTATAAAGTAAAGCCTGTTCTATTCCATTTGAAAAAAATCTGCCATCTTTACATTCTCTTTTAAAAATTTTGTATGAAGCTTTAGGCATATAATTTTCAAGTTCTGAAATTTTATTTTCAGCTATTAATTTTCTTATGAATGATGCACTTACTCTTCCGCTTTTATCTGTATGCATACTATCATGCGAAGAACCGTTTCGTTTTATGAAACAAGGTTTTATTTTTGAATTTAATTTATCAAGCGACATAATATAATTCAGTGCAAGAACGTTATTGCCGTCTGATAAAAAATTCATATCACAGCCTGATATTTCCTCTGCTGTTTTTTGTAAAGCGACAGGATACGACATTCCTTTTTCCATTTTTTCATTTATTTTTTCATATCCGTTTTTATTCACATCTAAAATTATATCATAGGCTTTTTTAAATTCTTCTTCACTGCATTCAGCTCCAAATCCAAGCAAATCAACACAACCTGAAAATTCTGCAATTGCCACTGCTCCCATTGCAAAATTTTCCGCACTTGAAAGCGAATAACAGACAGGCAATTCAACAACAAGATCCGCTCCGCATTCAACTGCCGTTTCAGCCCTTGCATAAGGCGTTAAACAGGCGGCTTCTCCTCTTTGAACAAAACAGCCGCTCATTATGCAAACAATATGTGTTGAACCTGCCTCACGCAATTTTTTTATACAATATTCATGTCCGTTATGAAACGGATTAAATTCACTGATAACCGCTCCAACTGTTATACTGTCTTTTTCTTTGTGCATTTCTTCCAAAAAACCACCTCTTTTTCAATTGTTTATACATTTTTTATTACTATTTACAAGAAATCTATTGATTTTTCGCCAAAAAGGTATATAATTATTAATGTACTATTTTGAAAGGATTGGATAAATTATATGTTAATCTTAGTTGTTAATGCAGGAAGCTCATCATTAAAGTATCAGCTTCTCGACATGGAAACAGAAAAATTCATCGCAAAAGGAAACTGCGACAGAATCGGTATTGACGGCCACGTTTCATACAAAACAAACGACGGCAGATCTTTTGAAGCTGATTGCCCTTTCCCTACTCACACAGAAGCTTTTGAAAAAGTTGTTGAACTTCTTACAACAGGCGATACAAAGGTAATCGACAGCGTAAGCGAAATTTCTGCTGTTGGTCACAGAATCGTGCAGGGTGGCGAAATCTTCGATAAAGCTACTCTTATTACAGACAAGGTTCTTGAACAGATTGAAGAACTCAAAGCTCTTGCACCTGTTCACAATCACGCTCATTACCTTGCTATTAAGGCAAGCAGAGAAGTATTTGATCCAAGCGTTCCTCAGGTTGCAGTATTCGATACATCTTTCCACCAGACAATTCCAAAGAAGGCTTATATCTATGGTTTCCCTTACGAAGACTATGAAAAGTATCACGTAAGAAAATATGGTTTCCACGGCACTTCACACAGATTTGTTTCTGCTGCACTTGCTGAAGCTATGGGTAAAGACCCTAAGGACCTTAAAATCATTTCATGTCACCTTGGAAACGGCTCATCAATCACAGCTGTTGACGGTGGTAAATCTGTTGATACAACAATGGGACTTACTCCTCTTGATGGCGTTCTTATGGGTACAAGATGCGGTAATGTTGACCCTTCAACAGTTACATTCCTTCAGAAAGCTCATAATTTCACAGCTGACGAAATGGACGCTTATATGAATAAGAAATCAGGTCTTGTTGGTATTTCAGGCGTTTCTTCTGATATGAGAGACTTAACAGCAGCTGCTGAATCAGGAAACGAAAGAGCAAAACTTGCTAAGGAAATCCTCATTTATGATATAAAGAAAGACATCGGTGCACTTGCTGCTGCTATGGGCGGTGTTGATGCTGTTTTATTCACAGGCGGTATCGGTGAAAACGATGGTTCTGTCCGTAAAGAAGTTTGCGATGGTCTTGAATTCCTTGGAATCAAGCTTAAAGACGGTTCTGAAAATGTAAGAGGAGAACTTGCTAAAATCTCAGCTGATGACGCTAAGGTTGAAGTATGGGTTGTTCCTACAAACGAAGAACTTCTTATTGCAAGAGATACCAAGAAACTTTGCGAAGAACTTAAAAAGTAATTCAATAAAATTATTATCGGGGCTGCTTTATGCAGTCCCTTTTTTATACTTTATATATTTTATTTTACACGTTTTATTTTTGTTTTTTTGCCGTCAGGTGTTTCTATATAAGTATTTTCAAGGTTGCCTATAAGGCTTCTTTTTATTGCAGCCCTATACTCATCTCTGAGTTTTTGCTGCTCTTTTTTTTCATCTTCTGTTAAACCTTCCGAACGTGACTTTCTTGCAAGTTCATTTATTCGCTGTATTTTTTCTTCTGTCATTTTTATTATTCTCCTTTTTCTATTATCTTAATTATATCATATTTTATACTTAAAATCAATCTTTTTTAAGAATATAATATTCTATTTCAGCCGTTGTATCAAGCACAGGTGTATTATATAATTTCTGACGGTTTTCTTCTTTGACTTTCCAGTAATGTGGTGTCATCATCAAAAGATTTTTCATATCGTTTCCGTCTGTCATATGTATATTAAATTTTATATCTCTTTTTTCAAGCAATTCATAATTTTCTGGAAGAACTGTAGGCGAATATCTTTCGTGAATTTCAGGATATATTATTTTTCGCATTTCAAGCAAATGTGAAAGTCCTGCCCTTACAAGTATAAGTATTCCGTTATCTTTTATTATTCTGTTTGTTTCGGTTTCTGTTACATTTGCAAACATAGAAAGAACTATACCACAGCTTTTATCCTGCATTGGAACATCTGCAACATTTGCAACCATCCAATTTACATCACCATATTTTTTTGATGCCGTTCTGACCGCATATTTTGATAAATCAAAACCATAACATTCAGTATCTTTACCAATTTTTTCAAGATATTTTTGAAGATGTCCAAGATAGTATCCTTCTCCGCAGCCCATATCAAGTATAACATTTTCTTCTGAATCAGGCATATATTTTTCAACTATACTGCAAAGTTCATCAAGAACAGGTTTATAAAACTCTTTGTCGAGAAAATTTCTTCTTGATGCTATCATTTCTTTTGAATCTCCGCTGTCGGCTTTTCCGTGTATACAAAGATTAACATAACCCTCTTTTGCAATATCAAAGCAATGCTTTCCGCAAGTCAAAATATTTTCCTTTTCAAAAAGATTTTTTCCGCAATTCGGACATTTTAAATGTTTAGCATTTTTCATTCCATAACTCCTTGTTTTATCCGTTGTATCTTTCATAATAGAACATATATTGCTGCATTATTCCCTCATATCCTGAATATTTCGATTTATCAAAATTACCGTTATAATGACGTTCTATAATTTTTTTCATCCAAGTATCAATTGGAAATGCATCTGTTTTATGATAAGCAAAAAGTGAAACGCAGTCAGCGACTTTATTTCCCACACCGTTCAATGTTTTTAAATAATCCCTGCATTCTTCATATTGCATTTCAAACGGTTTTTCAAGCAAAAATTTTCCGTCAAGGACATCTCGCACAGCCGAAACAATATATTTCGACCTGTAACCAAAACCTAAATCAGATAATGCATTTTCGGAAATATCTTTCATTTCTTCAGGTGACGGAAATTCGTAAAATCCGTTTTCTATTTCTCTTCCGTAATTTTTGCATATTATTTCTATAAGCTGCTTTATTCTTGGTATTCTCATCTGCTGGGATATTATAAAAGAAATCAGCGTTTCCCAAGGCTGCTGATTTAAAATTCTTATTCCTTTTCCAAAATCTGCCGCCTTTTTTAAATATTCATCTTCGCCATTTTTAACCACGTTCAAATACTTTGCGTAATCATCTTCTATATCAAAATATTTTTCCCATATCTGCTTATAATCTTCTTCTGAACATTCAAAAGTTATTTCGTTTTCTCTTTGCGATAAATACAAGACTTTTCCAAATGCAGCAACCGTATATTTTCCGTCTGATGTTTTATTCATTCTGAAACATTGTCCGCTGTCTGCAATCTGTTCAAGGGAAAAACAGTCGTTTTTTATTATCATAAAATCACCTCACACATATAAAATATCATATAACATTATTGACGTTTTGTCAAGTGGAATTTTAAATAATCAAAAAACGCTCTCAAAATCGAGAGCGTTTCTTCACTTTAAAACTTTTCAGTTTTTATTTCCTGCAAGATTCTTTGCATATGTTTTAAGAATTTCTACTGCATCTTTTGAATCTACTTTACTATCTTTGTTGACGTCTGAAACATTTACATCAACAGACTGTTTTCCACTTACAAGTTCTTCTGCATATGACTTCAAAACAAGAACGGCGTCTTTTGAATCTACTGAACCATCTCCATTTGCATCACCCAAAACTTTATCAATAACTGTTACATTAAAAGACTTGGTTATGCCGCCTATCTTAGCTGAAAGTGTTGCTGTTCCATAATTATTTGCCGTTGCTTCATTTCCTGAAACACTTATTACATCAGGGTTTGATGATGTCCATGAAACAGTGTCCAACAGCGGAAATCCATCTGCACCGCAGAACTTCATCCCCAAAGACAGTTCTTTTGTCGTTCCGTATATAAGTTTATCATTTGAATTATTCAGAGAAAATTCAACAGATTCTTCAATTGTTTCTATTTTTTGAACACATTCACCATAATAGAAATTATACTGTTGTCCTGATGTTTCTGAACTAAATTCACCACAAGTTGTATTGTGATATCTAACGGAATCACATAAAAATGTTCCGATACCAACATATGTATTTTCAGGATCTATCATTTGCGTATAATGACCTGTAACAGCATTTGGAGTTTTATTTAAATAAGCTTCTTTTTCTTCATACCATTGATTAATTCCTGATGTAACATCATCGCTCCAGTTCCATGCAAGTACTTCTCCCCAAGATCTTTTTCCACTCGGAGAACTTATTTCAAAGCAGTCATTGTTATTTGTCCTCACATGAGCCATAGTCACTGAAGATTCCGCTGCTCTTATTCTTGCTATGTATTCAAGGTCATCAGACCATTTTATAGGAACATAATCCGACATAGTGAGTTTTTCGCCGCTTGAAGGATTTATATAACCTTTCTGACATGCTTCAAGTCTGTAACTGTTTATAAGGTCAACAGCCTTTTTTTCACATTCTATGTAGGTTCCCTCAATTCCTATCATAACATTTCCGTCCGAACTTGTTGTAACATCGGTGTCACATATTTCTAATGCTGATGCAGGCAAACATCCAAGTGAAGATGTAATAGCTGCTGCCATTGATAATGATAGGGACACAACTATTTTCTTTAACTTCATAATAAAAAATCCTTTCATATTAAAATGTATCTATATTATATCATTATTTTAAATTAAAGTCAAGTTTTCAATAAAAAAAGAACAGCCGTTTCCGACTGTTCTCATTTTATTCTTATTTTTCAGGCTTTTGCAATTTTATTTGTTTTCTTTTTAGATTCTTCCATTTCTTCAAGTTCATCAAGTTCAAGGTTTCTTGCTTTTACTGTTATTCCTGCAAGAGTAAATAATGTAAATGCAACGAGGATACAAACAAGAACTGCAACATCTCCTGTAATGCTTACATCAGCACCTGATGTTGTTGCTCTGAATGCGTGAACTGTGTATGTGAATGGCATAAATGGATTTATCGCCTTGTAGAAGCTGCCTGAGAGGTCAAGCGGATATGTTCCTGCACTACCGCTAAGCTGTAAGCA
>JALEJO010000153.1 GCA_022769365.1 Oscillospiraceae bacterium
GAAAGATTTTTGAAAATAATATTTCTTGAAACTTTTCCTGTTCCGTCTGTGCTTTCAACAAAATTAGCATCTGAATCTGATACAAATGCAACTTTTGCCGCCTGATATGCTTCATCACCTGTATTTTCAAGGTAAACTTTAATCCTTACTGAAACATCTCCATTTGCAACACTTGACGCTGAAACATAATAATCTCCATCTACTGAAAGATTCAAAACAGGAACATCATCAGCTGATGCTGTTGTTGACATAAAAACAGATGATGTTGAAATAAGCATTGCTGCCGCTGAAACTGCACTTACTAATTTAGTCATTCCTTTTTTCATTTAAATTTCCTCTTTTCTTTATTTATACGAATTCTCTGATAAGCGAATTATCAGGAATAGCCGTACCGTCTTCAATTTCTTCAATATCATCAAAAACTCTGACAATATCTTTATATCTTTCATTTTGATATAGTTTATCACGCTGTTTTTTTATTTTATCTTTTAAGATATTTTTATATATCTGAACTTCATAAGGAAGATATGTATCTATATCTATATCAGAATATTTTTTATAAGGTGATATATACTTCTTTTCGCCATATGATACACTTTCAAACATATTGAAAACACCTTCAACGTCTTTGCCTCTGTAAAGCAAATCTCTTGACAGTCTTCGCATAAGCCTTATTACTGACGGATGAATTATTTTTGAATTTTCAAGTTTAAGTCTTGTTCTGACACTGATATAAACTTTCATTGCGTGTGGAGATATTTCACCCGAAACAACGGGATTCAATGCATGTATACCTTCAAGAATAACTATATCATCATGTTTTCTTTTGTATAAATCACCTTTCAATCTTGACTGAGTTGAAAAATCAAACTTAGGTATTTCAATCTCTTCACATTTAAATATTTTTTCAAAATGTTCTTTTAATAAATCAATATCAAGTCTGTAAGGGGTTTCAAGGTCAGGTGTTCCATCATCATTATAAGGAATATTCGGAGAATTCTTAGGCAAATAATAGTCATCCATAGATATTGCAATGCTGTCAGAGCCCATTTCTTTAAGCTTTTGCTGTATACGTTTTGCCGTTGTTGTTTTTCCTGAACCCGAAGGACCGGCTATCAAAACAATAGGTGTTTCGTCTTTTTCTTTGCTTATTTTTTCGGCAATATTATTTACTTTTGCCGAATATTTATTTTCACAATCTGTTATAAATTTTCCTGTATCTCTTCTTGAACTGCAATTTAAGTCATTTACTGAAATTACTGTCATAAAAATATTTCCTCTCTTGGTATGTATTAAAGCTATACTACGTTATATTTTTCAAGAAAATGTGCTATTCCGTCCTCATCATTTGAATATTCAGTTATATAATCTGCTTTTTCAAGTATCTGTTTACAGCCGTTTTTCATTGCAACACCTGTTCCGCAGAATTCTATCATAGAAATATCGTTAAAACCATCGCCAAATGCCATCGTTTCTTCTCTTGAAATTCCAAGTTCTTTTATAAAATTTCCAATTGAAGCGGCTTTGTCGATTCCGTCAGGCATTATTTCAATAAAATAAGGTTCACTTCTGAATACCTTTGCCTCGCCTGAAAGCTCCTCTCTGAAAATTGGTTCTGCTTTTTCAAGCAAATCACCATCTCCAACAACAAGACATTTAACCGGCATATCTTTTATATCATTTAAAATATTTTCAGTTTTTACAAGCGGCATATCATTTATTCTTGCTTCAATCTGTGCATATTTATTTTCAGGATCTTCAGATAAAATGGTATCACCCTTATAAGTTATCAGCTGTACACCGAATTTTTTTGCCAGATTATACGCTTTCTCTATTGAATTATATGGCAAAGACACATCATAAAGAACATCATTCGTTTTACAATCGATAATTCTTCCACCATTAAATGATAAAACATATCCGCCTTTTTTATCGAGTTCAAGTGCTTTAACACTCGGAATTGTTCCGTGATATGGTCTGCCCGATGCAACAGCAATTTTAATTCCTTTTGCCATAGCCGCCCAAAGTGCATTTTTAGTAGCGGGTGTAATTACTTTTTCTGAGTTTACAAGCGTTCCGTCTATATCTAAAAATATTATTTTACAATTCATAAGCTTCTCCTAAATTCTTTTCATAAAGATATTATATCATATAAAAATACATTTTGCAACAGTAAATTTATGTTTAATATAAAAAAACGCCCCACACCAATAGATGTGGGGCTTTGCTGTACCGGCACAGACCTATTTTCCCAGGTCGTCACCAACCAAGTATCTTCGGCACTAAGGAGCTTAACTTCCGTGTTCGGAATGGGTACGGGTGGATCCTCCTCG
>JALEJO010000002.1 GCA_022769365.1 Oscillospiraceae bacterium
CGTACATAAAGGAGGTCTGTACGTCCGACAAGTTCATCAACTGTTTTGATTCCAAGCTTTGCCATATATTCACGAAGCTGCTGTGCAACAAACATCATAAAGTTTACAACGTATTCAGGTTTACCCTTAAATCTCTTTCTGAGTTCAGGGTTCTGAGTTGCAACACCAACAGGACAAGTATCAAGGTTACATACTCTCATCATAACGCAGCCCATTGTTACCAGCGGAGCAGTTGCAAAACCGAATTCTTCAGCACCAAGAAGTGCAGCAACAAGAACATCACGACCTGTCATAAGTTTACCGTCTGTTTCAACAACAACTTTTGAACGAAGTCCGTTAAGCATAAGTGTCTGATGTGCTTCTGCAACACCAAGTTCCCAAGGAAGTCCTGCATTATAGATTGAGTTAAGAGGTGCAGCACCTGTACCGCCATCAAAACCTGATACAAGAACAACTTCCGCACCTGCCTTTGCAACACCTGCCGCAACAGTACCAACGCCGACTTCTGAAACAAGTTTTACAGAAATTCTTGCGTCTGTATTTGCATTTTTAAGGTCATAAATAAGCTGTGCAAGGTCTTCGATTGAATATATATCGTGGTGAGGTGGAGGTGAAATAAGTCCAACACCAGGAGTTGAATGTCTTGTTTTAGCAATCCAAGGGTAAACCTTTCCTGCCGGCAAATGTCCGCCTTCACCAGGCTTTGCACCCTGTGCCATTTTAATCTGAATTTCCTTTGCACTTACAAGATATTCAGATGTTACACCAAAACGTCCCGATGCAACCTGCTTAATAGCCGAACACCTGTTTACACCTGACTTTGCAGATTCAAGTCTTTCAGGAGTTTCGCCGCCTTCACCGCTGTTTGACTTACCGCCAAGACGGTTCATAGCAATTGCCATTGTTTCGTGTGCTTCCTGAGAAATTGAACCATAAGACATAGCACCTGTCTTAAATCTCTTAACGATTGATTCAGCAGATTCAACTTCATCTATCGGAATACCGCCGTCTTTAGGGAATTTAATGTCAAGAAGTGAACGGAGAGTAATGTGTCTGTCTTCTCTGTCGATACATTCAGAGTACTTTTTAAACATATCATAATCGCCAAGTCTTGTTGCAAGCTGAAGAAGATGAATTGTTTCAGGATTATAGATATGTTCTTCCTTATTACTTCTTTCCTTGTGTCTGCCTGAACTGTCAAGAACAGGGTGTCTGTCCTGTGAAAATGGATCGTATGCAATATCGTGAAGCTTTATTGTTCTCTTTTCAATATCTTCAAGAGTGATACCGCCCACACGGCTTACTGTGCCTGTGAAATATTTATTTATAACGCTTTCATCAATGCCGATAGCTTCAAATACCTTAGCACCCTGATAAGACTGAATTGTTGAGATACCCATTTTAGAAGCAATCTTAACAATACCGCTTAAAACACCTCTGTTATATGTATCTTCTGCTTCAACATAATCTCTGTCGAGGATTTTTCTTTCGATAAGGTCGTGAATTGTATCCTGTGCAAGATATGGGTTTACAGCAATTGCACCAAAACCTAAAAGTGTTGCAAAATGATGTATGCTTCTTGGTTCAGCACTTTCAAGAATAATTGAAACTGATGACCATCCGTTCTGAACAAGATGAGTATGAAGACCTGAAACTGCAAGAAGTGAAGGAATTGCATAAGTCTGAGAGTCTGTATCTCTGTCTGTCAAAACGATAATGTTTGTACCTGATTTATATTCATAATCAGCGGCATCAAAAAGCTGACTCATTGCATCTGCAAGTTTTGTGCCTTTTCTGAATGTTATAGGAAGAACTGAAACCTTAAATCCCTTGTCTTTGAAGTTCTTTATTTTCAGCATATCAAGACATGACAAAATAGGGTTGTCAATCTGAAGTGCGTGGCAGTTTTCAGGAGTTTCCTCAAGAATATTACCTGTTACACCTGCATAAACTGCTGTATCTGTAACAACTTCTTCTCTTATTGCGTCTATCGGAGGATTTGTTACCTGAGCGAAAAGCTGACGGAAATAAGTGAAAAGAGGTGGTTCAAGTTCTGAAAGTGATGGAAGAGGTCTGTCGTTACCCATTGCTGCAATTGGTTCACTGCCGTTTGTTGCAAGCGGAAGAATTGCTGTTTTAATATCTTCATATGAATAACCGAAAAGCTTCTGTCTTCTTACGAGTTCTTCGTGTTCATAGTGAGTTGTTGCACGGTGTGCAGATGGAATTGATTCGAGTGTTACAAGGTTTTTATCGAGCCATTCACCATAAGGATGACGGTTTGCATAGTAATCCTTAATTTCTTCATCTTCAATAACTCTTCCTGCAACAGTATCAACAAGAAGCATTTTACCTGGGTGAAGTCTTTCTTTTTTAAGAACATTTTCAGGTGCAACATCAACCGCACCAACTTCAGAAGAAAGAATAAGGAAACCGTCTTTTGTAACGCAGTAACGTGATGGTCTTAAACCGTTTCTGTCAAGTACCGCACCCATTTTATCACCATCAGAAAAGATGATAGATGCAGGACCGTCCCAAGGTTCCATCATTGTTGCATAGTAATGATAGAGGTCACGCTTTTCCTGTTTCATATACTGATTATTTTTCCAAGGTTCAGGAATGCAAGCCATAACGGCAAGCGGTAAATCAACACCGCACATTACCATATATTCAAGTGCGTTATCAAGACGTGCTGAGTCTGAACCTGATCTGTCGATAATAGGGAAAACTTTTTCCATTTCCTCTCTTATCTTATCAGATTTAACGTAAGGCTGACGTGCAAGCATTTTATCAGCGTTACCTGTTATAGTATTTATTTCACCATTATGAACGATAATTCTGTTCGGGTGAGCTTTCTGCCAGCTTGGATTTGTGTTTGTTGAAAATCTTGAATGAACAGTTGCAATAGCTGTTTCATAGTCTGGTGACTGAAGGTCAAGATAGAACGCACGAAGTTCTTTAACAAGGAACATACCTTTATAAGCAATAGTTCTGCTTGAACACGAACAGACATATGTATCTTTGTTATTCTTTTCAAATATTTTTCTTGCAACAAAAAGTTTACGGTCAAAGTCTATACCCTTTTCGCAGTCATCAGGTTTCTGAATGAAACACTGCATAATGCAAGGAAGACTTGAAAGTGCCTTTGAACCAAGAATTCCCGGATTTGTCGGAACTTCTCTCCACCAGATGAGTTCAAGTTTTTCTTCTTTAAGTGCTTTTTCAAAAGAAGAAATAGCTTTCTTTCTTTTCTTTTCGTCCTGTGGGAAGAAAAACATACCAATACCATATGTTCTTTCGCCGCCAAGACGAATACCGTTTTTACCTGCTTCAATAGAAAAGAATTTGTGTGATATTTGAGTTAAAATACCAACACCGTCGCCTGTTTTGCCTTCCGCATCTTTACCGGCACGGTGTTCGAGGTTTTCAACAATGCTTAAAGCACTGTCAAGAACGTATCTCGACTGTATGCCTTTGATGTTTACAACTGAACCGATACCGCAGTTATCGTGTTCAAATCTCGGATCATAAAGTCCCTGTTTAGGAAATGGTTCCTGATTTCTGAAATTATCCATGATTTGACTCCTGTAAATAAATTTTTGAATCTTTTTTGATAAAAAAACAGACGCTCCCGAAAAGACAGAACAAACCTGTTCCACCAATACGGAAGCGCCTTTGCTTCTTATTTAACTTTGTTATACATTTTATCACATTACTTTTAGAATGTCAAGTGTTTTACCTAAAAAAATTATTTTTTTAATGTTTTAACTAATTTTTTTAAGATAAAAGCATATCTCTTCTTATGTTTTTTACATAAATCGCCACGCATCAGCATTTACAGACAAAAAGCGGCTGGAAAATCCAACCGCTTAATGTAAAATATAAAAGATTAATTAAACCTTAAAATCAAACACAACCCTGAGCCTTCATAGCTTCAGCAACCTTAAGGAAGCCTGCAATGTTAGCACCAGCCATGTAGTTGCCTTCAAGACCATATTCCTTTGCAGCACTTTCGCATGAAGCAAAGATGTTCTTCATAATGCCCTTGAGCTTAGCATCAACTTCTTCAAATGTCCATGAAAGTCTTTCGCTGTTCTGGCTCATTTCAAGACCTGATGTTGCAACACCGCCTGCGTTAGCAGCCTTAGCTGGTCCGTAAAGAATGCCGTTAGCAAGATAAATTTCAATTGCTTCAGGAGTTGAAGGCATATTAGCACCTTCTGAAACTACCTTACAACCATTCTTAACGAGTATAGCAGCACTGTCTCTGTCGATTTCGTTCTGTGTAGCACATGGAAGAGCAATATCGCAAGGAACTGACCAGATACCGCTGCAACCTTCGTGGTATTCAGCTTCTGGATGAACGTTAACGTATTCCTTAATTCTCTTTCTTTCAACTTCCTTGAGCTGCTTAACGAGTGGAAGATCGATACCGTTCTTATCGTAAATGTAGCCGTTTGAATCTGAAAGTGTAACTACCTTAGCACCAAGCTGTGTAGCCTTTTCTGTAGCATAAATAGCAACGTTACCTGCACCTGAGATAACAACTGTCTTGCCTTCAAATGACATACCATTAGCCTTGAGCATTTCGTCTGTGAAGTAGCAAAGACCATAACCTGTTGCTTCTGTTCTTGCAAGTGAACCACCGTATGTAAGACCCTTACCTGTAAGAACGCCTGTCCATTCGTTTCTGATTCTCTTGTACTGACCGAACATATAACCAACTTCTCTTGCACCTGTACCAATATCACCGGCAGGAACGTCAGTGTCAGGACCGATGTGCTTACAAAGTTCTGTCATAAAGCTCTGGCAGAAACGCATAACTTCTGCATCACTCTTGCCCTTAGGGTCGAAGTCAGAACCACCCTTTGCACCGCCCATAGGAAGTGTTGTAAGTGAGTTCTTAAGAATCTGTTCAAAACCAAGGAACTTGATGATACCGATATAAACTGAAGGGTGAAGACGAATACCGCCCTTGTATGGTCCGATAGCTGAGTTAAACTGGATTCTAAAACCTCTGTTTACCTGTACCTTGCCGTTGTCGTCAACCCAAGGAACTCTGAAGATAATCTGTCTTTCAGGTTCAACGATTCTTTCAAATACGCCTGCTTCAACGAGGTCAGGTCTTTTTTCTGCAACAACCTGAAGTGATTCAAAAACTTCTGTTACAGCCTGAATGAATTCAGGTTCGCCAGGATTTCTTTTCTTAACAGTTTCAAGAACACTGATTAAGTATTCATTTTTTAATGCCATTGGTATTTCCTCCCGATGTAATTATTTTAAAAATTAAGCTTTAAAAAATTAAAGTTCAAAATGGTTTGCTGTTAACGCTTAACAACATAAAGTATTATACCATATATTTTTGTTTTTTGCAAGTTTATTTTTTATTATTCCCAAATTTTTTTTTATTTTTAAGTAAAATCAGACTATCACTTAACATCTGAAAGTGAATTTATTGTTTCCGACTAAAAATCTTTTCTTTTTATATTCATAAACTATTATAAATCACAAACAAAAAAGACCACCCCGCAGGGTAGTCTTGTATGAAATCTTAATAAAGAAAATTATTCAGCGTCTTCTGCTTCATCAGCAGCTTCGTCATTATCTTCAAGAAGAGCTCTCATTGAAATGCTGATACGCTTGTTTTCAATGTCGATGTCGATAATTTTAACCTTAACAACGTCGCCAATTGCAACAATATCCTTAACATTCTGAACGTGCTTGTCAGCAAGCTGTGAAATGTGGATAAGACCGTCAACGCCGTCGATAATCTGAGCAAATGCACCAAATGGTGTGATTGAAACAATCTTTGCATCGATTACATCGCCAACTTTATAGCTGTTCTTAAACTTTTCCCAAGGGTTGTCCTCAGCCTTCTTGTAGCCGAGAGAAATTCTGTTGTTTTCCTTATCGAGTTCCTTGATGTAAACTTCGATAACGTCGCCAACCTTAACAACTTCTGTAGGGTGATTGATTCTCTTCCATGAAAGTTCTGAAATGTGAACCATACCGTCAATTCCACCGAGATCAACGAAAGCACCATAGTTTGTGATAGACTTAACTTCGCCCTTGTAAACCTTGCCAACTTCTGCTTCTGCCCAGAATTTTTCTCTTGCAGCCTGCTGCTGAGCCTTAACGATAGCCTTCATTGAACCAACAGCTCTGCGTCTGTTTTCTGTAACTTCAATGATTTCAAACTTAACGTCCTGACCAACGAGTGTGTCAAGCTTAGCACCTCTTGGAAGACCTGTAAGTGATGCAGGTATGAATACTCTTACACCTTCATAATTTGCGATTACGCCGCCGTTAACTGTACGCTGTACCTTGCCTTCAAGAATTGCCTTATCTTCCTTAGCCTTGATAATCTTTTCAAAACCAATCTGTTCGTCAACTCTCTTCTTAGAAAGTGTAACGATTCCGTCCTGATCATTGATCTTAATAACAACGAGATCAAGTTCGTCGCCTTCTTTAACAATGTCAGAAGGTTTCTTTGTTGTATCGTTTGTAAGTTCACTAAGTGAAACGTAACCTGTGTGCTTTGTTCCAACGTCAACGATAACATCAGTGTCGTTTACTTTAACAACGCAGCCTTTAACTCTCTCCCCGTTATGTATTTTTTTGAAAGACTTTTCAAGTGCCTCAGCAAAATCAATGTCTTCAGTTGAATTTTCCTTGTTTAAAATTTCTGTCATGGTATTTTTTACCTCCTTTATTATATGAGCTGGGGTGGAAGCCCCGGCAGTTATGCCGATTTTGTCGGCATTATATAGATTTAAACATCTAAGCTCATCAGCACGTTCAATATGATACGTCGGGCAGTTTTTTCTGCAAACGTCATAGAGCTTCACAGTGTTTGAACTGTGTCTGCCGCCTACAACAATCATAAGGTCAGACTCAAGCGACAGTTTCTCAGCATCGTCCTGTCTTCTTTGAGTAGCACTGCATATCGTATCATAGACAACTGCCTGTGGCAGCATCTCGTGAATGAGTTTAAGACATCTATCCCATATTATTATATTATACGTCGTTTGAGCAACAATTGCAATAGGTTTTTGGAAATTTTTTAAATTTTTTTTCAAAAAGTCAAAAAGTTCCACATCATCCTTGAAAATAAAGCAATTATTTTCACAATATCCGACGATTCCCGACACCTCGGGATGATTTTTGTCACCAGCTATCAAAATAAAATAGCCCTCTTCGGTTTTCTCCGAAACAATCTTATGTATTCTCGACACAAATGGACAAGTCGCATCAACAACTTTGTTTCCCTTTGCTTTTATACTGTCGAAAACTTTTTTGCCAACTCCGTGAGAGCGTATTATAACAACTTCGTTATCTTCAACCTCATCAACAGAATTAATTATTTTAGCACCCTTTGAAACCATATCGTTCACAACATCAGTATTATGAATAATAGGTCCGAGTGTTGAAACCTTATCTTCTTTTTCAAGAGTTTTATAAACAAGCTTGACTGCTCTGTCAACTCCGAAACAGAATCCTGCAGATTCTGCAACTGTTATCTTTGCCATATATTTTACCTTATTCAAGACATTTTTTATCTTCAGCCATTGTTTTTATCTGACGCATAACTTCATCTCTCGGAGCTTTTAATTCTTTCGTTGAAGAATCAGCATCACAGCCATAATCTTTAATATCAACAGGTGTACCTATTTTAAAAACAATTTTACTGCGGAAATGAAGTTTTTCGCCGAAAGTTATGCCGACAGGAAGTATCTTTTTTCCTGTTTTGGCAGCCATAACAACAACGCCCGAATGTCCTCTGCCAACGATTCCGTCCTTGTGACGTGTTCCTTCAGGAAAAATGCACAGACACTTTTTCTGATTATCAAGTGCATCTGCTGCAATTGAAATTATATCATAATTCGGGTCATCGCTTGTTGATGGAACTGCACCAAGATGCGATATAAGCCAGGCAAAAAGAGGATTTTCAAAAAGCGGTTTTTTTGCTATAAAACAAAACCTTCTCTTTATACACACATTGACAAGCGGAGGGTCAGCATATGTTCTGTGATTTGATGCCACAATAAATGACTCATCAGAAGGAATATTTTCCTTTCCCTCAATTTTTATGTTAAACCACAAATGAAATGCCGCACTTACAAGTCCGTATGCAATATTGAAACCAACACTGTACTTCAATTTACTTATCTCCGTTTATTTTAGAATCAATAATCTTTTTAACGCTTTCGCAAGACTGCTCAAAATCAAGATCACTTGTATCAAGCAAAACAGCATCATCAGCCTGTTTAAGAGGTGCTGTTTCCCTGTGCATATCGTTATAGTCACGCTGAATTATATCTTTTTCTATTTCTTCAAGCGACGGACAGTTTTCCTTGTCTTTCATTTCAAGCCATCTTCTTTTTGCTCTCGCCTTTGAAGAAGCTGTAAGATATATTTTAACGTCAGCATTCGGAAGAATAACAGTTCCAATATCTCTGCCGTCCATAATAACATCATTTTCAGAAGCGATTTTGTGCTGAAGTTCAAGCAGGTATTTTCTTACTTCGGGAATAGCTGAAACACTTGAAGCTGCCATTGAAACTTCGTTTGTTCTGATTTTATCAGAAACATCTTCACCATTTAAATAAACGTGCTGAGTTATACCCTCATATCCAAGTTTAACATCAATTTTTTGAAGATTTTCAACAAGTTTTTCATCTGAAAGATTATTTTTAATTTTATATAATGCAATGCTTCTGTATAAAGCACCCGTATCAACATAAATCATTCCACGTTCAGCGGCAACAGCCTTTGCAATGCTGCTTTTTCCTGCCCCTGCCGGACCGTCAATTGCAATATTTATACTTTTCATTTAAAATCATTCTCCGTATTTTTGTTTTATTCCGTCAGCGGCAGCAACCGCTGTTGAAAACGCTATTTGCAGATTAAATCCGCCAGTAAAGCCATGTGCATCAATCATTTCACCAATAAAATAAAGATTTTTCACAAGCTTAGACTCCATAGTTTTAGGTGTTATCTCTTTAAGTTCAACACCGCCTGCGGTCACAATCGCCTCATCAACAGGTCTGAATGAAGAAATATGAAAAGTCATATTTTTCATTGTGTCAATTAAAGCCGCCCTCTGAACTTTCGTAACAGAATTTGCAGGCGTATCGCCGTCAATCTTTGAGATATGAAGAACTGTATCAATCATTTTTGAGGGAAGAAGCGAATGCATAATATTTGAAATAATCCTGTTTGGACTTACTGCAAATTCCCTTAAAATTCTTGCATCAAGTTTTTCTTCTGAAAGTGCAGGTTTTAAATCTATTTTAACATAATAATCGTCTTTTTTCGGGTCATTTATGTAACAGCTCGCACTCAAAACAAGAGGCCCTGTTATTCCAAAATGAGAAAAAAGCATTTCGCCAAGTTCTTCATAAAGGCATTTGCCGCCTTTGTAAAGTCTTAAAGTAACATTTTTAAGTGAAACACCCATCATATCAGCACACTGTTTCCGTTCTTTTGTTTCCAATGCACTCAGACACGGTCTGAGAGGCGTTACAGTGTGTCCAAGCTGTTTTGCAAAAGTGAATCCGTCACCTGTTGAACCCGTCTTAGGATACGACACACCGCCTGTGGCACATATCACATTATCAGCATAAAATTTTCCGCTTTCGGTTTCAGCACCAACCGCCATTCCATCAGAAACAATTATCCCAATGCATTTTGAGTGAATAAATTCAACGCCAAGACTTTTCATTTTCTGAAAAAGAACATCAGCAATATCATCTGCATCATCAGAAACCGGAAAAACTCTGTTTCCTCTTTCAGTTTTAAGCGGAACACCAAGTTCTTCAAAAAAGTCCATAGTATCCCAAGGCGAAAACCTTGAAAAAGAACTCATCAGAAATTTTTTACCTGAAATTATATTTGAAAGAAGTGTTTCATTGTCGCAGGCATTTGTAACATTGCATCTGCCCTTGCCTGTTATGCGGAGTTTTCTTCCGAATACCTTATTTTTTTCTATAACAGCCGTTTTCAAGCCGTTTGAGGCACATCGTACAGCTGCCATCATACCTGCCGCACCGCCGCCTATAACAATAACATCATATTTCATTTATGATTTTTTACCTTTTGCTTTAAGTTTATTAAAAAGAGAAAGATTTTTTTCTCTTGCATTTTTTGTTGAAATTTCATCAATTATGAAACCGTTTTCAGTTTCAATCAGAATATCACCCGACACAACATTTTCAGGCAACTTTTCAACAGGTATTAAAACATTTCCGTTTTCAGTTTCGCAAACAGCAATATTTTCTTCAATTCTGTCTATTGTATATTTCATATTTCACCATTATTTTTCTGTTTCAAAAGAAATATTTTCGCCGTCCGACTTAACTGTTATCGTACCCTGCAAATCTGTTCTGTAAACAGTTGCATTATGGTCTGAAAATCTCTGTAAAGCCTCTTTATGAGGGTGTCCGTAGGAATTTCCTGCACCACATGATATAACAACATTCTTTGGCGAAACAGCCGAAAGAAGTTCATCTGATGAGGCATTACTGCTTCCGTGGTGTCCTGCCTTATATACATCAACATTTTTCACATCATCAAATGCACCATTTTCAACAAGTGCCGATTCCTCTTCTTTTTCGGCATCACCTGTAAAAAGGAACGTATTATCGCCGTTTTTCAAAACAGCAACAACCGACTCATTGTTTAAATTTTTATCACTGTTATATGGTGACGGGATAAGCGTTAAAACACAATCTTTTGAACCAAGTTCAATATCCATACGTTCATCAACCGTCTTAAAATTTGCACCTATATCATCAATGTCCTGAAGAAAATAGGCAAAAACTTTTGTTGACGGAATAATCGAATCTGCAAGGTCACAAGTAAAAACAGTGTCTATTTCAATATCCGATTTACCTTTTATTGTAGAATACATAACATCATTAAGTCCGCCGATATGGTCTGAATGAGGATGTGACGCAACAACATAATCAATCTTTGAAATATTCTGACTTTCAAGATAAGAAATTATTTTGTCACCGCTTCCCTTTTCTCCGCCGTCAATAAGAACGTTAACACCGCCTGCCTGAATAAGTTCGCAGTCGCCTTGTCCGATGTCTATGTACGAAACAACAGCATCAACTCCGCCGCTTCCGCTGTCTGTATTATCCTCTGAACCGTCAATTAATGTAATTTTATAGTGACAGCCTGTCAGAGAAACAAACGAAATTGAAACCGCCGCTGCCAATACAGCAATACTCTTAAAATTTTTCATTTTATAAACCCAATCATTTTATTTTATAATCTTCAACCTGATCATAGGTAATTTTAACTCTTCTTGGTTTCGCACCCTCAGAAGGTCCGATAACTCCCATTTCTTCAAGCTGATCCATAATTCTTGCAGCCCTTGCATAGCCGAGTTTAAGCCTTCTCTGCATAAGAGAAGTCGAAGCCTGTCCTGATGAAGCAATTATTTCAAGGGCTCTGTTTATAAGTTCTGTATCATCACCCGAAATATCAGCATCCGCCGATGATGAACCGCCTTTTTCACCCTTTGAAACAGGAACATTTTCTTCAACAGCCTTCATAATTTCCTGACTATAATCAGTCGGAGTTTCAGCCTTTATAAATTCAACAACTTTTTCAATTTCCTTTGTTGAAACATAACAGCCCTGAACTCTTATCGGCTTTGGAATATTGCTTGGAAAATAAAGCATATCACCATGCCCCAAAAGCTTTTCCGCACCTGTTGTGTCAAGAATTGTTCTTGAATCTATGCTCGACATAACAGAAAGTGCAATACGGCTCGGAATATTTGCCTTGATAAGACCTGTGATAATATCGGTTGTAGGACGCTGAGTTGCAATTATAAGGTGCATACCTGCGGCTCTCGCCATCTGTGCAAGACGGCATATTGCATCTTCAACTTCCTTTGAAGCCGCCATCATAAGGTCGGCAAGTTCATCTATTGTAATAACAATCTGCGGCATAGGTTCGGACTCATTACCCTCTTCCCTGCACCATTCATTGTAATCACTAAGGTCACGCACACCTGTCTGTGCAAAAACCTGATACCTTCTAAGCATTTCCTGAACTGCCCAGTTCAAAGCACCTGCCGCCTTTTTAGGGTCTGTAACAACAGGTATAAGCAGATGAGGAATACCGTCATAAACACGGAATTCAACTATCTTCGGGTCTATCAGAATAAGTTTTACTTCACTCGGTGAAGCATGATACAAAATACTCATAATTATTGAGTTTGTACAAACAGATTTACCTGAACCTGTTGAACCTGCAATAATAACGTGCGGCATTTTTGCAATATCGCCTATTACTGCATTACCCGATATATCTTTACCAACTGCAAAAGCAAGTTTACTTTTCGCACCAAGGAATTTATCTGATTCAAGAAGTTCACGGAGTGAAACAATATCTCTGTTGTTGTTCGGAACTTCAATACCTATAGCAGATTTTCCGGGAATAGGTGCTTCAATACGGACATTTTCAGCCGCAAGATTAAGTGCAATATCATCTGCAAGGTTTGTTACCTTTGAAACCTTGACCCCCGGTGCAGGCTTAACTTCATATCTTATAACAGTCGGGCCCATTGTTATATCATCAATGGCAGCCTTAACTCCGAAACTATTGAAAGTTTCCTGTAAAAGTTTGCCTTTTTCACGAAGTTCAGACTGGTCTTTCTGTTTGTGTTTTGCATATTCAAGAAAATCAACAGGTGGAATTTCATAGCCGTCAGCTGTCTGTCCTTGTCTTTTTCTGAATTCTTCATTAACAGAAAGCATCATATCAGTTCTTTCCTGACGTTTGTCTTTCTTTGTTTCAGGTTCAGATGTTGCCTTTATAATCATCTTTTCAAGAGAATCGGCAGCTGTTGAACTTTTATCTGTTGATGATGCATTAACAACAAAATTATCCTCATCTTCAGAAGATTTTTTTGCAGGCTTTTTCTTTTCATTTTTCTGGTTGAAAACATCATCTTCAGCGGGTATATAAGGGTCTTCCCCGGGTATCGGAACATCAAGCATAAAGTCGCTTCCGTTGTGGGAAAAAGTTTCACCTTTTGCAATATTTCTTCCGCTTAATGAAACTGTCTGAACATCAATATCAAGATTACCTTTTTTCAAATGTTCATCTTTTATAGGAGGGATTTTCTGAGTATTTGAAACAGAAATCCACTCGTCTTTGTCTGTGTCAGGATCAGGTTCTTCAAGTTTTCTGCGTTTTTCAATGGAATTTTCCATTGTTTTAACAGGATGAACAATAAATCTCATAAACTGGCTGACACTGCTTCCAAGAACCCACATAATCACAATAAAAGCAATAAGAACAACAATTACCTTTGCTGCGAAAGGGTCTGTGTAATTTACAAGAGGATAAGCAATTATCGAACTCATTCCGCCTGCACTTTTAAACTTTGAACCAAGGATAAAAAGTCTGCCAAATTCCTTGAAAAATCCGTTATTTTTCACACTTCCGAACATAACCTGACAAAACGCACATATTGCGATTGTCAAACCAATTGTTTTAAGAAGTTCAATTTTTATAACAGGTCTTTCAATTTTTCTGTATTTTAAATATGTTTCAATTTTATAAACAGTAAGTCCGAAACCGATAGGAATAAGAAAAACAGGTATTCCGAAAAGTCCTGTTATAAAATCGTGCAGTTTTGCCCAGCCTGATGTTCCTTTAAAAATTATCATAACACCTATGAGTATTGCAACACTGAAAAGAAGAACCGAATAAAACCTTAAATTTGAATCAAGTTTTTCAGGATCTTTTTGTTCCTGAGAAAAAATGTCATCAAATAAACCGCCTTTTTCTTCCTTTGTTTCAGCATTTTTTTCTGCTGTTTTACTCTTTGTTTCTGATGCAGTTTTTGAAGGTGCTGTTTTTTTAGTTGTCTGATTTGTTTTTGTTTCAGATGTTTTTTTTCTTTTAGGCAATCTGAAATCAGCGTTTTTATATTTTACTTTACCGCCGTCTTTTTTAGCCACAAGCTATATCTCCTTCTTTGTTCTCGTTCGTTGTTATTTTAAAGTTATGAAAATCAATTTTAAAAAATATCTTATTTAGTGAAAAATCACAGAATATAAGGCTCTCCTTTCGAGGAGAGACTTTATTTGAAAATTGATTTTCGTATTTTAAAAGTATTATTTAACAATACCTGCAATTATAACAACAATACCAAGAATAAGAGTATAAATACTGAATACTATGAACTTATTTGACTTAATAAGCCAATTTACCATTTTTATTGCAAGAACACCAACAACAGCCGAAACAATAAAACCAACTATGTATGAAGGAACGTTAATTGCAGCTGCTGTACCATCAGCAACAGAACCTGCATAATCCTTTATTTCAAGCAGACAGCCTGCAAGAATTGTAGGTATACCTAAAATAAAAGAATACTCAACAGCTGTTTCTCTTTTAAATCCGCAGAAAAGTGCTGATGAAATTGTTGAACCGCTTCTTGAAACGCCAGGGAAAAGTGCTATACCCTGAAAAACACCTATTGTAAGGGCATTAAGCGGAGTGATATTTGCTTCTGTTTTTGTTCCTTTTTTGCATCTGTCTGAAAGAAAAAGTATAATTGATGTGTATATAAACAAAAATCCAAGAACTACTATATGATTTGTTGCAACGCTTTGTATTGCATCTTTAAACGGATAGAAAGGAATGAGAACAAGAAGTGAAATAATCATCATAACTATCATTCTTCTTGCAGGATTCATTCTGACTTTGAAAAATTTACCTGTAAATATATCCTTAAACATACTTCCAAGTTCCTTTAAAAGAACCCATATTTTCTGTCTGAAAGCGATAAAAACCGCAACCAATGTACCAAGATGAAGAACAGCATCAAATAAAAAAGCATTTTCGCTTTCGCTGCTGTCGAAAAAATACTGATAAACTGCAAGATGTCCCGAACTTGAAACAGGTAAAAACTCTGTCAGTCCCTGAATAATACCCTGAATAATAGCGTGAAGAATTGCCATCTTAAAATTTGCTCCTTTAATCTTTATTTTCTATAAGACCATAAAGTTTTTCAAGTGCATCGTGAAGTCCTCCGATACTGTCGATAAGTCCCGATTCAACCGCCTGTTTTCCTGAAAGCACAGTACCAACATCAAGAACAAGTTCAGTTGTGTTCATAAGATAATTTCTGAAAGTTTTTTCATTGATTCTGCTGTTTGACACAACAAAATTAGTTATTCTCTCCTGAATTCTTTCAAAATAATCAAAAGACTGCGGAACACCAAGCACAAGACCGTTAAGCCTTACGGGGTGAACAGTCATTGACGCAGACGGAACTATAAAAGAATAATCTGCACTGACAGCAAGCGGTACGCCGATTGAATGACTGCCTCCTGCAACAAGAGAAACGGTCGGCTTTGACATTCCTGCAATCATTTCAGCAATTGCAAGACCTGCCTCAACATCTCCTCCTGCGGTGTTTATGATAATTAAAACACCTTCAGTAAGCGTATCCTGTTCAACAGCAGCAATAACAGGTATTATATGCTCATATTTCGTCGTTTTTTTATCATCAGACAATATATAATGCCCTTCAATATGACCTATTATTGTAAGACAACAAATGCGATGTTCCGCATTATCAAGTATAATTCCACCGTTGTCAGATACTGAAACCTCTTTTTTATCAGAATCATTCTTCATTTCAGATGCCATAATCTTCACTCCTCAAAAATAATATTCGTTACATATTATTCTCACACAGAGTAAAATTATTCATTTTTGAAAAAGTCTTATAAATTTATAAATCATACTTTATTATATCACATTTTATTACATAAAGTCAAGTGATTTTTTTAAATTCAGGGAAATCATCTTTCAAATAAAAGTATAACCTTAAAAATCAAAATATACCGTAGCATACTCTATAATTATCCCCCAAAAAAACTTTACAAATAACACCAATAAAATGCTCTCTTGTTGAAAGATTTTAAGATTGTTTCAATTTGAGCTATGTATAATATAATCATAAAATAAATTACAGCGGAGGTGCTTTATATGGCTATTACAACATTCGAGCGAAAAGAGATAAAGTTTCTTC
>JALEJO010000010.1 GCA_022769365.1 Oscillospiraceae bacterium
ACTTGATGTTACATTATCAGCATTGTAAACACCTTCACTTGCCCAATACTCAGCCCATGTAAGACCAGCATATACATAATGATAACCTGTTGATACTTCATCAGTTGCTGAAGTGTCTGTTGTTTCAGCCGCCATAACAGTCGGAACAGCTGCTCCAATGCTTGTCATAGCTATTGTAATACTTGACAAAGCACATAATAATGATTTTATTTTCTTCATTTTTTTCTCCTTTTTAAAATATTTGTTAGTTTATGCTAACTACATATTTAAATAAAAAGCTCTTTTCAAATAAGAAATAAGCTTTCGTTTCTATAAAATTGTTAGCTTCAACTAACCGTATAAAAGTATATCACAAATCATGTTTGTTGTTAACCGTTTAACAAAAAATTTACTAAATCAGGCATTTTTCTTTGATTATTACTTTGCTTATGATATTCTTTTATTCCACTTTTTTTATTTGTTTTGGGTAGGTTGGGGTAACTTTGCGTAAAATATTTTTTTGTATAATAAAAATTTCCCGAACGTACCAGCATTCGGGAAATTATTTTTTATTTATGGTTTTTATATAAATTCAGAAATATTTCCTGTAAAGCCTGTTAAAGTGGCGGCGTAGTATTTAAGAATTATAATAGCGTCTTTTGCATCGACTTTTTTATCACCATTGACATCGCCTGCCAAATCAACAGTTGCGTTGCTGTTTACAAGGCTTTCTGCGTAAGATTTAAGCACCAATATAGCATCTTTGGAATCTATTGCACCATCATGGTTAATATCACCGTTGCTATCAACTGTGTTTAAATCAATAAAAGTAATGTTATTCTTCTTTGCATAAGATTCAGCTTCTGTTCCTTTATATCCATAAATTATAAAGTCATCATAAAGCGTTCCTGTATCTTTATCAAAGTCATAATCTTTGTATCCGAATGCTGCTGTTCCTATCTCTTCAACACTTCTTGGTATGATAACATATTTTAAATTTTCACATTTGAAAAATGCTGTTCTTCCAATATTCTTAAGGTTCTTTGGAAGATGGACATTAGATAAGCTCTTGCACTCACTAAACGCCGAATAACTAATACTTTCTACTGAATCAGGTATCTCCATCCAGCTTAAATTTGGACAGTCAATAAACATACAATAAGGAATGTATTCTATTCCATTTCCAAGGGTTACATGAAACATATTGTCGCAAGACATAAAAGTGTAACCATATAATTTTGTTGTTCCCGGAATTTCCAGATGCTTAATAGATGCACATCCATATGTATCAAATCCAATGTATTCAAGAGAGTTAGGAAGTTTCATTTCAGGAATTGAATTATCCCAGAATACATCTCTTCCCATAGAAATAAGTCCCTCTGACAATTCAATCTCAGTCATTTTACTGCAATACATAAATGAATAGCTTCCAAGATGTGTAACACCTGATTCAATAACTGCTTTTTTAATCTGTGACCTTCTATTTACCCATGGCTGATCGGAACAGTCTTCAAAATCTGTCATTTTTCCTGAACCACTAATTGTAAGCACACCTGTGTTAGTGTCTAAATACCAATTTACTTCATCGCCACAGCTTCCACTTGTTGGCATATCTTCTTCATCTGTTGGAATAAGTGGCATTTCAGATGCATCAGAAACGGCTTTAAAAGAAATATTTTTTTCAGAAGCAAATGTTTCTGCGTATGAACCTGCTTTACCATAAATTGTAAGACCCGATGTTGTTTCATAGAAAGCATCTTCGTGAATACCTGTTACTGAAGGTGGAATGTAAAGATTTCTTGTTAATGAATGGTAGGAACGGAAAGCCTGGCTGTCAATATATGTTAAAGAATCAGGCAACACAATATTTTTAAATGCATAACAATCTGCAAGAAATCCAAGTGTCAGTTTCTGCATATCTTTTGGAAATACAAAATCTATAAGACTATCACAAGAATAAAATACAGAATATCCACAATCGGCATCGCTGTTCATAACTACACTTTTCAAAGAATCACACTCAGAAAATGCCTGTTATCCAATTTTTTTTAACAGAATCAGGAATTTCAACAGAAGTTAATCCTGAATATGCAAAAGCCTTTTTACCAATTTCATTAATTGTATTTGGAATTGTTACCTGTTTAAGTTTTTTACAGTAAGCAAAAGCTTCATCACCAATTTTTGAAACAGTTTTTCCGTTATAAGTTGCAGGAATATCTACTTTTTCAGCATTCCAGTCAGGATAACTGTTCAGGCAAATTGTTCCATCAGATAATTCTTCATAAAGTTCACGTTTAGTAATATCATAGTAACGAGGCGCACTTCCAACATATCCAGCTTCTGCGATATAGTTCATTCCATCAATCTGTACAAGTGCGTTGTAGTGCGTAGGGCTTTCGGGATTTGGATCATGATGAGCGACAGCAGGGATACCAAGTTTTTCACAGAAATAACAGATTGTGTCAGTTGCTGCCCAGCAATCACCATAACCGCACAAAATCATACCAAACATTGATGCATTACTGCCATAATCATAGCTTGCTACAAATTTACAAGCTGCTTCTACTTTTTCATAATCAGTCATTGTATTTGTAATATTATTTTTGATATAATTATCAACTGTCTGTTCTATGTAATAATCGGCATAGTCAATAACATCGACAGTTACTTCAAAAGTGACATCACCACATACAACATCTACAATTGAAGTTCCGCTTCTTGTTTCTCCAAAAGAATATTCAGCTGGTTTGAAATTGCCATAAGAATCCAAACAAAGGGAATCTCCTGACATAATTCTGAATTCAGGAAATTTATATCCTGTTACTTTTATCTGATTATCTCCGACTAATTCCTTAGGAATTGTCAGATATTTAGTATAATTATCTTTCAGATAATAGTAAGTAAAATGATTTGCATTAATACTAATGCCGTTTTTGGAAAGCGAATCTTTTACAACTGCCTGTGATGCCGAAACAGGCATTGCCGAGATAATAACTATCCATGCCATAATGATTGATGTGAGAAATGATAATATTTTCTTCATTTTCATAAATCCTCCATATTTTTTAATTTATTCTACTTTATCAATTATGTAATTTTTGGTTAAAATAAATTGATATTAATTACCTAATTGATAGAAGAATAGTTAATACATTTTATCTATAATGCCCTATACTCATATTATAACACATATTTTATAAAAAATAACACATATTTTATAAAAAATCAAGTGTTTTTTTAAAATAAAAACAAAAGCGGTTATATCAGACGATACAACCGCTTTTTATTTTTGGTGCCGGTAGTGGGACTTGAACCCACACGCCATTACTGACAACAGATTTTGAGTCTGTCTCGTCTGCCAATTCCGACATACCGGCACTTCCAATAGTATACCATACATTTGCTATTTTGTCAAGTGCTTTTTTAAAATTCAAAATAAAAATATTTTATTTTCTGATAAGTTTGATTTTACGAATGTTGTAAAACATTTATTTTTCTACAATTTTATAAAAAATTAACATTTAATCAACCATTATTTATCTTTATCGATGTATAATAATTAATGTAATTAAAAATTACAAAATATGATATTTTAACAGGAGAGTGAAAGTATGAAATTCAAAAAAATAATTTCAGCGGCGGTTGGTGCGGCTATGCTTTGTGCAAGTCTGCCAATAGGTACAACGGTTAATCTGACAGATAATGTTTTAAAAGCAAATGCGGTGGACGAACCTTATTCGGAATCAGAATATCCGAGTGAATCTTATTACTATGGTTCAGGAGAGGCAACTTGGGAGGAAGCAAGCGAGGAATATTCTTCTGAAGAATACGAAACCGAAGCACCATCAGATTACCCATATTGGTGGGGTGAAACGACAGAACCATATGAAGAAGATCCATCATCATATTATGAAACCACAGAACCTTACACAGAAGCAGAAGAAACAACGGAACAAACTTGGGCAACTACAGGCAATGAAATAGTTGTTGATAGTATTTTTCAACATAAAAAAGATAAAGAAACAGTAATAGAAATTGGTAAAATAAAGGCTTCAACAGGTGGTGCTGGAGAAATAGTAAGAGTTCCTGTTTCTATATCTAATAGTAATGGATTTACCAATACAGAAATAGAATATACTTTCGACAACAGGCTTGAAGCAATTGGTGTGTATGATGGTAATGCATATCCGCCAAATGTAAGTAAAAGTAATGGAGTTATTTCTGTAAGCAGTAGCAATACAGTAATGAATACTGATGATGTTGATGGTTATTTTAACGGAAAATATCAGGGTTCTTATCTTCTTAAAGGCAGTGGTACACTTTACAATTTGATGTTTAGATTGCCTTATGATGTATCAGATGGTGATACTTTCGATATTTCGGCAAATATAAAACAGTTTATTGATAGTGATGGAAATAATATTGAAACAAAAATTTATGATGGAAGCATTGCCACTATTAATTATTACAAATATGGTTATGAAAACTATGTGAAACCTGAAAGTATTAACTACGAATATACAGATACTGAGAATAATATGGACATAGTGATTGGAAGTGCTAAAATTTTAAAAGGTGATGCAGGAAAGATATTGAAAGTTCCTGTTGAATTTTCTAATAATAAAGGATTTGCTAACACAAAAATAAAGTATAGTTTTGATGAAAAGCTTAAGTTTCTTAATGTAGAAAGAAATCTCATATGGTCACCATCAGTAAGTGTTGGAAATGATTATGTAACAATAAGTAGTAAAGAAGCATCTGATATAACATCAGACTATGCTTATTCTTATTATAATAGCTCACTTTACTATATGTATTTCAAATTACCTGATACTTTATCAGTAGGTGATATGTTTAATATTTCGGCTGAATTGCTTGAATTTACGAATAGTGCAGGTGAAGATATTAATCCAAAAGTGTTTAATGCAAAAGTTACTGTTCTTGATGATGAAGTATTAAAACCAACAAACGTAACCTACAACCATTCAAACGACAAAGAAACTGTAATAGAAGTAGGAAATGTAAAAATTTCAAAAGAAGATGCAGGAAAGATAATTGAAGTTCCTGTTTCAATATTCAATAATCCTGGATTTGCAGCAACACTCTTTGGTTACAAGTATGATGAAAGAATTAAATATTTAAGAATAACAGCTAATTTAATAGAAAGTTCTGCAGCAGCTTCTGGCGGAAACTATGAAGCTGTGGCAAGTGGTAATCGTTATGATATAACATCAAATGGTGTACTATACTATTTAAGTTTCAGACTGCCTGAGAATATAAAACCTGGAGATGTTTATAATATTTCAGCAGAAATGAATCAATTTTGCAGTGCAGATGGTGAAAATGTTGATGCAAAAATATACGGCGGAAGCATAACAATTGTTGGCGATACTGAACCGCTTAAAGCAACAGTAAAAACAAATGAACTTGAAGTTGGCAAAAAAACTACAATAGAAGCAAATCAGAATAACCTGACATATAAAACAAGCGACAGCAGTATTGCAGTAGTTTCAAAATCTGGCGAAATCACAGCTATATCGGCAGGTACAGTAACTATAACTGTTATAAATTCAGATGGTGAAACAGATGTTATTACAATAACAGTTAAGGGTTTAAGCCTTGAAACAACAACTCCGACAGAAAATAAATCCCTCGGCGACATAAACAGCGATGGCAAAATAGATTCAAAAGATGCTGTTATCGTTTTGAAATCATACGCTGAAAAGCTTGCAGGAAATCCAACAAAAGACGATACCTCGGCAGGCGATGTAAATGGTGATGGAGAAGTTGATTCAAAAGATGCTGTAATTATTTTAAGATATTATGCATCTGTAATTGCAGGAGTTTTTAAAGGAAACATTTCTGAATTTATATAAATTAAAAATAAAAATCAATCCTCCGAATGCTGATGTGTTTGGGGGATTTTTGAATATATATCCGCAGATGATACCTTAATTATCATTATAAAAATTGATTTATGTCAAATTCTCAAAAAAAGACTTGTATTCCTATTAAAATTGTTGTATAATATAAGGTATACAGTTTTTAAAATACATTTGGATGGTGATATGAATGAAAATTTCGACTAAAGGTCGATATGCAATAAGATTTCTTCTTGACCTTG
>JALEJO010000039.1 GCA_022769365.1 Oscillospiraceae bacterium
GCAGATAATAATTTAAAACATATAATTTTTAATTTAATTATCTTAAAGAATTGTAAATTATAGTTTTTAAACGTTGCATAATTAAACTTAATGTGATATAATAAATGTTGATTAAATATCTCGGAGGTAGTTTTATGTCAGTATTTGATTTATATAACACTTGGCTTACATCAGCTGTTGACGATCCTGATCTTATAAAGGAACTTGAATCTGTCAAGGGTGATGAAGAAGCAATCACAGACAGATTTTACCGTGATCTTGAATTTGGTACAGGCGGATTAAGAGGCGTTATCGGTGCAGGTTCAAACAGAATGAATATATATACTGTAAGACGTGCTACTCAGGGACTTGCAAATTATGTTAAGTCACAGAAAGCTTCTGATTATGCTGTTGCAATTTCATATGACAGCCGTATCAAGTCAGATTATTTTGCAAAAGGTGCTGCGGAAGTTCTTGCTGCAAATGGTATAAAGGTTCATATTTATTCTGAACTTATGCCTACTCCAATGCTTTCATACGCTGTAAGAGCATTGAAATGCGATGCAGGTATAATGGTTACAGCAAGTCATAATCCTGCAAAATATAACGGTTACAAAGCATATGGTCCTGACGGATGTCAGATGACACTTGTTGCCGCTGAAAAGGTTCTTGAAGAAATTAATTCTCTTGACATTTTCTCAGATGGTGTTAAACATATACCGTTTGAAAAAGGTCTTGAAGACGGCACAATATCATTTATAAAAGACGATGTACTAAACACTTACTTTGAAAACGTTCTTGCTCAGGGAATAAACACAGATTTAATTGCAGATAGTAATCTCAAGGTTGTATATACACCTCTCAATGGTACAGGCAATAAGCCTGTAAGAAGAATCCTTGACACAATTGGCGTTAAGAATGTTACAATAGTTAAGGAACAGGAAAATCCTGACGGAAACTTTACAACATGTCCTTATCCAAATCCTGAAATCAGAGAAGCACTTGAATGCGGTTTGAAATACTGTGATGAAGTTAAACCTGACTTGCTTCTTGCAACTGACCCTGACTGCGACAGAGTTGGTATTGCTGTTCCTGACGGCGACCATTATGAACTCTTCTCAGGAAATGAAGTTGGTGCAATGCTTCTTGAATATATTTGCAGCCAGAGAGTTGAAAAAGGAACTATGCCAAAGAATCCTATTGCAGTTAAAACAATTGTTACAACTGACATTGTAAATGCAATTGCAAAGGCTTATGGTGTTGAAGTTATTGAAGTTCTCACAGGTTTTAAGTTTATCGGTGAACAGATAGGACTTCTTGAAGCAAAGGGTGAAGAAAACAGATATATCTTTGGTTTTGAAGAAAGCTACGGATACCTTGCAGGAAGCTATGTAAGAGATAAAGATGCTGTTGTTGCATCAATGCTCATCTGTGAAATGGCAGCTTATTACAGAACAAAAGGTATCAGCCTTATTCAGGCAAGAAAGAACCTTTATGATAAATACGGCGTTTATGTTCATTCTCAGCACAGCTTTACATTTGAAGGCGAAGCAGGTATGAAAAAGATGGCTGCTATTATGGACGATTTCAGAAACAACATTCCATCTTATATTGCCGGATTTAAAGTTCTTTCAGTTGATGACTATGAAAAATCAGAAACAACTGTTATTGCAAGCGGGGAAAAGAAGAAAATTACTCTTCCTAAGTCAAATGTTATTGCTTATACACTTGAAAAGGGTGCAAAAGTAGTTATCAGACCTTCAGGTACAGAGCCAAAAATCAAGGCTTACTACACAACAACAGCTGCAACATCAGAAGAAGCTGCTGCAATGCGTGATAATCTTGATGAAAAATTCAGTGCAATGCTCCTTGCAGAATAACATTTTTATACATTTTATGTAAAATATTATATTAGAATAAAGCCTCCTTTCCTGTTTATAATAATATCAGGAAGGAGGCATTTTTTATGAAATTAAAATCAATGGTTACAGGTCTTGCAGCTGCCGCAACAGCAGGTACAATCTGCTATATGATTTCTGATTCAGGCAGCCGACAGAAAAATAATATAAAAAAAGATGCAAAGAAAACTTTAAAATCAGCTGTTAATCTTTGTGAGGACTTTGCTTCTATTTTCTTCTAAAAATAATTAAATAAAAGTGCCGTATCTTTTTATGATACGGCACTTGTTATATATTTCTTGCTTTAAGTATTTCTGTTTTTGCTGCTTCTATTATATTTTTCCCTGGAGATTCTCCGCCCATTATTCTTGAAATTTCTTTTATTCTGCCATCATCATCAAGATTATTGACAGATGTTTCTGCTGAATTATTTATGATATTTTTTTCAATAAGCAAATGAGTATCAGCCATAACAGCTATCTGCGAAAGATGTGTTACACATAAAATCTGATGGCTTTTTCCAAGTTCTTTAAGTTTATATCCAATTTTTTGTGCTGCTTTTCCGCTTACACCTGTATCTATTTCATCAAATATCATTGTAGGAACATCATCTCTATCTGCAACAACAGCCTTTATTGCAAGCATTATTCTTGAAAGTTCACCGCCTGACGCTATCTTTGAAATAGGTTTAAGAGGTTCTCCGGGGTTCGTTGAAATCATTATTTCAAGTGAATCCATTCCGTTTAAAGTAAGCTTTCCTGTTTTCTGTTCAACTTCTATTTTAACATTTTCCATATTTAAAAATTTAAGTTGGCTTGTAACCTGTTCCGAAAATTTCTTTGCGGATTCACTTCTTTTAACAGATAATTCCTTTGCTTTTTCTGAAACTTCTTTCAAAAGACGGCTTTTTTCTTCCTGAATATTTTTTATTTCATCTGAATTTGATTTTATATTTTTAAGTTCTTCTTCCGCCTTGTCACGCAAGTTTATAAGTTCAGCAAAATCACAGCAATATTTTTTCTTTAATGAATAAATTTCACTGAGTCTGTTTCTTATGTATTCAAAACGATTTTCATCAATATAACAGTTTGAAGCTATTCGTTGAAATTCTTCGGCTATATCGGTTATTTCAATTTTAGCTGTTTCAAGTCTTGAAATAAGTGAAGAAATATCTTTTTGTATCTCTGTATAGTCTCCTGTAACTTCTATTGCGTTTTCAATCATTTCAGCAGAACTATATTGACTTTCTTTCAAAGCTTCAGATGCGTTTCTACAAGCTGCCATAAGGTCTTCTGAATTTTGTGCAATATTATATTCCGATTCGAGCCTTTTTTCTTCATTTTCATCTTCAATTTTAAGTGCAGATATTTCATCAAACTGTTCTTTTAATGAAACCGTTCTGCGTGATTTTTCAGCAGCTTCAGATTGAAGTTTACCAAGTCTTTTTGCACATTTCTGTAAATTATGAAAACTTTCAGTGTATGAAGCAAGTAATTGTTCTGTTTTTCCAAATGAATCAATTATCTTTATATGTTCATCATTATTTAAAAGTATCTGATTATCGTGCTGACCGTGAATATTCACAAGCATCATTCCTATTTCTTTCAGAATAGATATAGTAACTGTATGAAAATTAATTTTTGCAGTTGTTTTGCCATTTGAAAATATTTCACGTTTTATTATAAGAACATCATCATCTTCATCTGTCAGTTCATATTCTTTAAGTTTGTCTTTCAAAGAATCAGATAAATTTGAAAAATAAGCAGTAACCGAAGCTTTTTCAGCACCATTTCTGACAATATCCTTGCCTGTTCTCATTCCGAGAACTGATTGTATACCATTTAACAAAACAGATTTGCCTGAACCTGTTTCCCCCGTAAAAACATTTAAATTTCTGCCAAGAGTAACAGTTGTCTTTTTTATTACTGCGAGATTTTCTATCTCTATTGAATCAAGCATACTGTTTTAATCCTTTCTGTAGTTGTTTTTAAATTCTTCTGCCTGAACATAATTTCTGAATAGTATAAAAATTGTGTCATCACCTGCAATTGTTCCAACAACATTTGGATAATGCATTGAATCAAATTCGGCACAGACTGCCGATGCCATTCCGCTTCTGCATTTCAATACAACTATGTTACCTGCCGAATCAACGTGTACAATTGAATCTCTGAGAGTTACTATATTTGAACCTGATGAAACAGGAGCCGCATATTTTGTATTGCCAAGTTCATCTCTTATTTTAACAAGATTCATTTCTTTTATATCCCTCGAAACAGTTGCCTGAGTAACACTGTATCCTGCATTCAGAAGATGTTCAAGAAGCTGTTCCTGAGTTGATATAACATTTTCTCTTATTATTTCAAGAACTTTTTTCTGTCTTGTTTTTTTCAATTTTCTCACCTGATTCTTTTCATAATATAATATTTAAATAACGCAAGAAGTTCTCTTATCCAAAAAGTTGGCAAAAGATAAAAAGACGTATATGCAGGTGCAGGATATGCTTTAAATCCAAGTTTTTCTGCAATTTTTATACTTCTGTACATATGAAATTCGTTTGTTACAATTACAAAATTATAATTCAAAGCATCATATTTTCTTCCATAGCTATAGTACCTTTCCTCCAAAATTCTGAATGAATAAACAATATTTTCGGAGGTGTTTGTTGATTTTTCTTCCTTGAAAATTTTTTTTGAATCTGTACCAAGTTTTATAAGTTCATTTTTTATGCATTCAGCTTCACTTATATCTTCGTCACTGCCTTTTCCACCTGATGCAATTATAAAAGTTTTTTCAGGATTTATCATATATTCCCTATATGCAGCCTTTATTCTCTGCATAAGCATTTTAGTAGGCTTTCTTCCTTTTACTCTGCACCCAAGAACTATTATCACTTTGAAGTCATCGAAGCGTCTGAATATTTTACTTTTTCCTCTTGAAAAAAATGCATAAAAAATCATTTTAACACTCATTACAATTGAAAATAAGACAAGCGGAAAAAATATTAAAAAAATACAGAAGAAAACAACAGCCAAAGTAACAGAATTAACATTACATTTTATAATTGCATCTGCAATTTGATTTCTGAAAAGAATCATTACATACACAAAAATGGTTGCAATCAATCCTGTTACGTTGCCTGCATTATGAACTTTTCTGCAAAACGCTGCAATGAAACTTACAAAAAGCAGCGAATTAACTATTAAAAGTACTGTCAATTGGATTCTTTTATCTCTTTTAACGCTTTAGCAAGCTGGTCAGGACATGATGTTGGTTTGATACCGCAGGTTATACCCTGAAGTCTTTCTATAACTTCGTCTATATCCATACCTTCAACAAGAGATGAAATTCCCTTTGTATTTCCGTTGCAGCCTCCAATAAACTGTACTGATTTAACTTTGCCTGTTGCATCGTCTGTTTCTATGTTTATAAGTCTTGCACAGACACCTTTTGTTTTATATGACATTTTCATTATATATCATTCCTTTACATTAAATTGTACTTAAATTATATCATATATACGGCTGAATGTCAATATTGCAGAAACATAAAAAATGCACTCCATATATTTCAACGGAATGCATTTATAATTTTTTATTTTATATTATTCTGAATTTTAGCAGCTGTAAGAGTATTTGTCATAAGCATTGCTATTGTCATAGGACCAACACCGCCAGGAACCGGTGTTATGTAGCCTGCAACGTCTTTTACAGCGTTAAAATCAACATCTCCGCAAAGTTTACCGTTTTCATCTCTGTCCATACCAACATCAATTACAACAGCACCAGGCTTAACCATATCAGCAGTTACAAATTTTGCTTTTCCAATTGCAACAACAAGAATATCAGCCTGCTTTGTAACTTCACTAAGATTCTTCGTTCTTGAGTGGCATATTGTTACCGTTCCGTTTTCTTTAAGTAAAAGCATTGCCTGCGGCTTACCTACTATGTTGCTTCTTCCGATTACAACGCAATTTTTTCCGCTTACTTCAATTCCTACTGATTTGATAAGTTCCATAACGCCTGCCGGTGTACATGGAAGAAATTCAGGAATGCCCATCATTATTCTGCCAACATTTTCAGGATGAAAAGCATCAACATCTTTAAGAGGGTCAATTGCACAAGTTATTGTCATTTCATCTATGTGCTTTGGAAGAGGCATCTGAACAAGAATACCATTAACAGCCTTATCTTGGTTAAGTGTATCTATAAGGTCAAGAAGCTGCTGCTGGGTTGTTTCTTCAGGAAGATAATATTCAAAAGAACGTATTCCTGTTGCTTCGCAAGCAAGTTTTTTATTTCTGACATATACTTTTGATGCAGGGTCTTCACCAACAAGAACAACTGCAAGCCCTGCCTGAACACCATTCTTTTCTTTGAGTTCTTCAATCTGATTTTTAACTCTTTCTTTTACAGCAGCTGATACTGCTTTTCCATCGATTATAGTAGCCATTTAAATTTTACTCCTTTTTATTATCATCTGATTCAGCAGACTTTTCTGATAAATCAGTTTTTTCTGAAATTCCTTTTTCATCATCTTTTTCAACCTGAACAAAAACATTTTTTTCAGCTTTTGCAAGCAGTTCTTTTGATTCTTCTGTATCTTTATAAAGAACATAATCAGAACCCATTCTTTTAACATAATTCAGCATAATTATAAGTGTTATCACTGACGCTATAACGCAAAGAATCGCAAGTGCCTGAGATACTTTTATTGTTCCGATATATAAACTGTCACTTCTGAGTGATTCGATAAATGCACGGCCAAGACCATACCAGCCTATATACATAATAAATATTTGTCCGTCAAATTTTCTTGCTTTATAAAATACTATTGAAAGTAATATAATTCCGATAAAACACCATACTGATTCATATAAAAAACATGGGTGAACAGGCATTTCAGGATCCATTGAAGGAACGTTTTCAGAAATCCAGCTTTGAATTCTTCCGCCTGTCATTCCAAAAACAGAATCCGTATTGCTGCCGAATGCTTCCTGATTGAAAAAATTTCCCCATCTTCCTATTGTCTGACCAATAAGAAAGCCTATTCCGACTATATCAAGCAGTGGTAAAAGCTTTACTTTTCTTATTTTTGCCATTATAAAACCAAATAAAACAGCACCTATAAGTCCGCCATAAAATGCGAGTCCACCCTGACGGGTATTAAAAATACTTAAAATATCATCTTTATACTGATCCCATTCCATTATGACATAATAAGCTCTTGCACCAATTATTCCACCAACTAAACCTGCAATAATTACATCAAATGTTTTATTTGAATCAAGTCCGACTCTTTTGAAATTCTTAAACGCAAATAAAAATGCCAGAAGAACACCCGTTGCAATCAGTATTCCATACCACTGTATATCAAAACCGAATATTGAAAAAGCTGTGCTATTTACATGTATATCTATTCCAAGTTTTGGAAAGGCTATCTCATTATAATCATAACTCATTTTTTTCATCTCCATTCTGCGACATTACAATGGAAACGGCTGATCTTTCTATATCAATTTCATTTACAGCAAAATTATTTATATCTTCAATTGTCATCTTACTGAGTAAATCCGATTCATAAAAAGGTGATATTTTATCAAGCCCTGAATTTATCATAGTAGTTGCAACATATTCAACTTCATTAAACTGTCTTATACAGTCACCATATGATGCTTTTTTAACTTCTTCAAACTGTTTTTTATCAACGCCTTTTGTTTTTATTTCCTCAATTTCCCTGCATATTGCCTCGTAAACTTCATCAGCGTGTTCAGATTCACCATTGAAAATCAAAGTGAAATATCCGTTTCCTGAGAAACATTCTCCTGAAAAAGTTGAATTTATATATCCTTTTTTAATAAGTTCATTATAAAGTCTTGAAGACGGATTAGAAATAATCTGCAAGAATGTTTCTGCATAGACTGCCGTTTTAATGCGTTCTTCATCATATTTCGGTGAAATTTTAAATCCTATACTGAAAATAGGTATGCCTACTTCCATATTATAAACAATCTTTTTCTTAACTATTTTTTCAGGTTCATCAGGAAAAGATGTTTCAAGTCCCTTATCTTCACAGTTTTTCAGGCATTCATCTGCTATTTTAAGAACCTCATCTGTTTTAACATTCCCTGCTATTGCAAGAACCATATTATTTAAATTATAAAATGTATTATAACATTTATAAAGGAGTTCTTTTGTTATTTTGGATATACTTTCAACTGTTCCTGCTATATCTATTTTTACAGGGTTATTATGATAAAGACAGCCAAGAAGATTGAAAAATACTTTCCATGTTGGTGTATCATCCATCATTTTTATTTCCTGACCTATTATTCCCTGTTCTTTTGCAACATTTTCATCTGTAAAATAAGGATCCTGAACAAAATCAAGCAATATTTTAAGAGAATCTTTATATCTGTCTGAACAGTTAAAAAGGTAACAAGTTCTGTCAAATGAAGTATAGGCATTTGCAGATGCACCTGTTTTCGCATACTTTTCAAATGCTCCGCAATCTTCATTTTCAAAGAGCTTATGTTCAAGATAATGTGCAATTCCTTCAGGCACTTCGGTAAATTCAGTATCTTCCTTTGTCTTGAATCTTGTGTTTACAGAACCGTATCTTGTTCCGAATAATGCACTGCAAGTTGTAAATTCAGGCATTTCACATATATAAATATCAAGACCGCTTTTATGATGACACAAAAAAACTTTATCACCTGTTCTTGAACTTACAAGTGTTTCTATTTCATTCATTACAGCATCTCCTTTTCATTTTGACAAATTATATAAACAGTATCTTCAACTAAATCCAATGCGGCATTTTTTATCATTTCTTTTGTGATATTATGGTATCTTTCAGAAGAAACATCAGGCTGAATAAATTCACCTGAACAGAAACATTCAAAGTACCACGAAGTATAAGAACCCTGAACATCTCCCACACTTTTCAGACTATTGTCAAAAGCAAGAACTGCTGCATCTATTTCCTCATCTGTTATGTTGCCTTTTTTTATTTCTTCAATCTGTTCCATAACAGCATCAATTGCAGCTTGTTCTTTTCCAAGGTCTACCCCGCAGTCAATCAAAAGAGTACTTTTTGCTGAATTATATGAACTTGTGCAATAATAGCAAAGACTTTGTTTTTCACGCACATTGCTGAAAAGTTTAGAGCTTGGTATTCCTCCAAGAATTGCACTGAGCATTCTCATTGTGTATTTATCATATGATTTATTTTTCAATGCAATAAGAAATTTACTCTGTGAAACATTAAGTTCCTCTTTTACAATACTTGTTTTTTCCTTGAAATTTGGTTTTGAATCAAAACATAAGTTTTCGATATGTTTATCGGTTGAATCTTTTGAAAATGCTTTTTTTAATATATTTTCTGCTTCAGGATAATCATTTGTTCCTTCAAAATATATTTCTTTTATTGATTTATTCAAAAAGTCACAATATGCCTTGTAAACCATCTGAGGAGTAAGTTTTTCAGCGTCTTCAACTGTTCCGTAAAGAGGTTTTGCCGCAGGCTCTCCTTTGAATATCTCAGCCATAGATTTTGTAAAGAGATATCTTCTTTTATCGTTAATTTTAGCAAGAATAGAGTCTATTAAATCTCTTTTTTCTATTTCAAAAATTTCTTTATCAAATCCGCCATCTGTTACATATGGTGAATAGATTGTTTTAACAAGAAGTTTAACCGCTTCTTCAGATAACTTTTCATTTTCAAGTGCATAAACATCATCAATAATGCTTATTCCGACTGTCATAATAAACATATCGCCACGTTTTGAAACAGATGAAAAAAGGTCTGCACCATACAAGTCGTTAAGTTTACTGTTTAACATAGGCATTGTTTTTTCTTCACTGTTGCAGGAAGATAACACAGATGCCGCGAGAGATAATGCCGGACTGTTTACTTCGTCTAAAGATGCAATAAATTTTATTTTCCAAGAATTTGTTTTGAATTTTTTATCTATTACGACAGTATACGATGTATCCTGTGAAAATTGTTTTCTGTTGTATTCTGAAATCATTTTTTCCTCCATATCAAGTCATTGTCTGCTTAATGCTATTGCAAAATGTGTATTTTAATAGTATCAAACATAGTATATTATATCATATATAAATAAAAATAGCAAGAAAATCATATAAAAGTTTTGCGAAATGCAAATGTTTTTACCATTCTTCTTTCGGGTATTTCATATTCCAGCTTTTTCTTAATTTTGTCATAATATCCATAACATCTTTTGTATATTCAAGCTTCATTGCAGAAGTATCGCCTGTTTTAACTGCATTTTCCATATCAAACATTTCGTAATATAACGCATCAGGAGTATTTCCTGCTGTTATTTCTTTCTTTTCACCTGTTTCAGCATTTACAATAACAGCCTTATCTGCTCTTGGATATTCCATTATTTCAATATATCCCTTTTCACAGCTTATCATTGCTCTTTTCGGCTGCTTTGAATGCATAGAAAGTGCAACTGTTGCCATCTGCTGTTTTGAATTTTTCAGAAGAATTGTTGCCTGCTCATCTGAACCTGTAGGAGATGGTTTCCACTGACTTAATATTTCAGTCGGATTTTCATCCATAAAACTTCTTACAATTGAAAGTGCATAAACTCCTATATCAAGCATTGCACCACCTGCAAGATTCATATTGAAAAAGCGGTTACTCATATTATATTCTTTAAAACTTCCAAAATTCATTGTTATAATCTGAACTTTACCAAGTTCACCGCTTTTTACTATTTTCCATAATTTTTTATAAACAGGCATATGCCAGATAGTCATTGCCTCTGCTATTATAAGTCCCTTGCTCTCTGCAAGCTTTATCATTTCATCAAGTTCTCGGCTGTTTAATGTTATTGACTTTTCAACAAAAATATTTTTTCCGTTTTCAAGTGCCTTTTTCATAAACTGATAATGTGTATTATGCGGACTTGTTATATAAATAATATCTGTGTTTTCATCATAAAACATATCGTCTATTGAATCATAAACTTTTTCAATATTATATTTCTTTGCGAAATCCAAAGCTTTCTGATGAGTTCTGTTACCTACAGCATAAAGTGACGTCCCCATTTTTTCAAGAGCCTGTGCCATTTCATTTGCAATTACTCCTGTACCAAGTACAGCCCATTTAAGTTCCTTATTCATATAAATTTTCCTTTCTGTTATTTTAAACACAAAAGAGCATAAACTTCAAAAATTTATGCTCTTCTGTTTTTTATTTTAATCTAAATTGTTATCATAATAAGGGTCTTCTTCTATTTTATTTCCACCACTTTCACTTCCACCGCTGTTGTCATTTCCGTCGTTTCCATCACTTGGAGTATTATCAGCAGGTGGTGCTTCCGTTGCAGGTGTTATTATTATAGGTGGTGTTGTTCCTGAATCTGAAGGTGTTTTTGTTGTATCAGGTACACTTGGTACAACTATACTGCTGTTATCGTCATCATCATAGTAATAATCATCGTCATTATTATTATAATTATTGTCATTGTCATAATTATAGTTGTAGTCATCGTTATTATTCTGATTTGAATATGTTGTTTTTGTAGTTTCTGATGTAGCAGAAGTTTTCTTTGTTGTTGATGTTGTTTTAACTGTTGTAGAAGTTGTTTCAGTAGAGGATGTTTCCGTTTCTGTTACTACAGTTGTTTCAGTCACATCGAGTCTGCCTGTTGATGCAGAAACTTCTCTCTGCAAAGGTATAGGACATAATACAAGAAAACCAATAATCAAAAAAGATAAAATGATAAAGCAAAGACAGGCAATTAGTGTTGCCCTTGTTGCCTTAGATAAATTATAGTAAAATTCTTTCATATTAAGCACTCCGTTTATACTTTATAAAGCTATTTATAACTATATATATTTTACCCTAAATTAAATGCAATGTCAAGTGTATCTTGTCAATTTATGTTATAATATGTCAGTATAAACAAAAAAAGCAAATAATGTAATATTTTACTTTACATTCAAATTTATAAAACTTTACTTCCATTAGCGGTAAGTTTAAATTTTGAACCAAGAAGTTCTGCCGCACCTCTGCACATAATCATTCTTTCAAGAAAAATATCGAAATATTCATACATAGTACAAATGCTTTCATCTATTTGCAAATTGAGTGCAATAACTTTCTTTTCTGTATTTACTTTAAGCTTTGATTCTGTAACAGCATAATTTACTCTGTCATGAATATCAAATGAGCTTTTTTCTTTTTTCAAAACTCTGTTTCTTCTTACGTCTGTTTTATCCGCAATTATAACAGCTGCTGAAATAACATCAGTTGCACCACCTGTTGATTCGTCATGATTTCCTATGCATGAAACGATATTTATTCTGTCTTCAGTTGAAATATCATATTGTTTCAATATATCATTTGCAAGCAAAGCACCATATTCAGCATGATGATTTCTGTTTATCGCATTCCCTATATCATGCATATACCCTGCTATTTTGGCAATTTCTATTGTATGTTCATCATATCCGAATTTTTTCAGAATATATGCAGCGTGTTCTGCAACAAGAATTGTATGTTTTTCTGAATGGTCATTATATCCTATTTTAATAAGATTTTCATTTGCCTTTTTTATAAAGGCTTTTACTTCTTCATTTTTTAATATATCTTTGTAAGTCATATTTTTCCTTTCGTTTTATTGTTATTATTGTAAATATCAAATCTATTATATTATACTGTTTATCCTCATATAATTCAATATAAACAATGTAAAATTAATGCAAATTATTCCACATTGCAAACATTTTACCTGAATTTTGCATATGATGTATTTTTGATTTTACTTTACAATGTTATAATTAATATACAATATAAAACAAAGGGAGTTGATATATATGGCATTCTTAAAAAATTTAAGTACTAAATTAACCAAAACAGACAGGCAAAGAGATTTTTTATTTGTTAGTCTTTGCTTTATAATCTCTGCGCTTATAGGTCTTGTTGCAGGATTGATTCTTAATATATTTCTTTCACTAAAAGGAATGAGTTTTATTATATATCTTATTTGTTTTGGAGGTTATCCTGCTTTCTTTTTAGGATTTATGGGCGGAATGATTTATCTTATAAGAACTGAAGAATAATTTCCTGCTAAAAAATATTTTTTCTGATTTAAAAAGCATTTTTTACACAGAAAGGCTGCCATAGTGCAGTCTTTTTGCATATATCATTCAACATAAAAGCATTATATAATATAATAAACAACAAAAATAATTCTTTAATATTTAACTAAGAAAAATATACATAAAATAATGATATACTAAAAGATACGACAATAATAAAGAAAATAAAACAGAAAGGCGAAGAATATGGCAAAAAAAATCAAAGAAAATGTTTTTGAAATGGAATCAGTTCCAAAAGCTGCTATGAGAATGGCATTGCCTTCTATGCTTAGTATGCTTGTTACAATTTTTTACAATATGGCTGATACTTTCTTTATTGCACAGACTCATAATACATACCAGCTTGCAGCGGTACAGCTTGCAACTCCTGCATTTGTTATTATGACAGCTCTCGGAGGTTTGTTTGGTATAGGCGGATGTGCATTTATTTCACGTTCACTTGGAAGCGGTGATAAATCAAGAATAAAAAATATAAGTTCATTTTGTATTTATGGAAGTGCTGCTATAGGACTTGTTTATTCCATAATCCTGTTTATATTTATGGGTGGAATATTAAAGCTGCTTGGCTCAAATGAAAATACAAATCTTTATGCTGAACAATATCTTTATATCATTGCAGCCGGCGGAACCTTTATAGTTCCTTCAATGGCATTTGGTAACCTTGTAAGAGGTGAAGGTGCAGCCAAAACATCAATGGTGGGTATGATGATAGGCACAATTGTTAATATTGTACTCGACCCTATAATGATACTTGCAATGCATCTTGAGGTTATAGGTGCAGCACTCGCAACAGTTATAGGAAACCTTTGTGCATTAGTTTATTATCTTATTTATATGTTTGGTAAAAAAACTATTTTATCTGCAAAACCAAAAGATTTTGCTTTCAAAGGCATAGCAAAGGGTGTTCTTTCAATAGGTTTCCCTGCTTCAATAACAACAATGCTTATGAGTTTTTCAAATATTATTATGAATAACTACATAAATAAAACAGCAATAAAAGAATCACTTGAAGCTATAACTCAGAATGACACAACACATATGGTATTTAAAATTGCATCTGATTTAATATCACAAGGTAATATGGATATGGCAGCAAAGCAGGTTGCAACAGCAGCTATTGCGGCTATGGGTGTTGCTATGAAAGCAAATATGCTTCTTGTATTTTTACAGATGGGATTTGCAATAGGAATACAGCCGTTATTCGGATATAACTATGGTGCTAAGAACTTCAAGAAAATGAGTGCCTTCCTTAAATTCTCGATTATTTTTGAAGTTATAATGGGTACTGTTCTTACAATTATATACTTTATGTTTACAAAACAGATAATTGAAATATTTAATGATGATCAGGCTGTTTTACATTATGGTGTTGAAATGCTTCGTGCTTTGATGATTGCAGGTCCGTTTATAGGAATTATGTTTGTATTTAACAATATATTCCAGGGAATGAACAAGGGTATACAGTCGCTTGTACTTGCGATAAGCAGACAGGGATTTATATTTATGCCTGTTGTTATTATCGGAAGCGAAATTATAGGATTATCAGGAATAATTTTTGCACAGCCTATAGCTGACTCAATAGCTGTTATACTTGCAATTGTTATGTATATTTTCACAATTAAAAACGAAAAAAAGCGTGCTGTAAGTGAGGTAAAATAATGGGACCATATGAATATACTGTTGAAAAAATCGAAGGTGACTATGCGACACTTAAAAGAAATGATACAGATGATGAAATTCTTGTTGCGATGGCACTTCTCCCTATAGGTACAGATATAGGAACTGAACTTATATGGGAAAATTTAACATACAGTTTAAAGTAAATAAAATCATTAAAATCCCCTGATTTAAATTTAATTAAATCAGGGGATTTTTTATCTCAAATAAGAGATTTATAATTTCAAAAAAAGCTGTTTTAAAGGTTTCTGAACCACTTTTTTTAATTTATAATTATAAATATCTTATAAAAGTAGTATATGCAGAAACCAATAAAATGTACTTGGAAAATTATGAGAATTTCTTTATATATTTCCAGTAAACCTGTTTTCCAAGAGGGTCGTATAAAAAGTCTTGTATTTTTGACGGTGTAATAACATAAACCGGTTTGTAATAAAGTGGATAAAAACAATCTGATGAAATTATTTTTGATTCAACATCACCATATAAATTTATGCGATCACTTAAACTTGCTGTTTCAAGGACTTTTTTATATGCATTGTTTATTTCATCTGAATTTACACCAAAAACATTATCCTCAACAGTGAATTGAGAAAGGAATGATTCAGGTGAATTAAAATCTGAGTTTAGTTCATAAAGTGCTATCTGATAATTATTTTCAGCAATTCGTTTATCAAATTCATCTTTTCCGACTTCATCAACAGATACATAATATCCAAGAATATCCTGCCATTGCTGAATCATATTATGAAGATAATTACTGTTGATACTGTCTGTGCAGACAAGAATTTTAACATTATCAAATGACTGCAAAGAATTTTCTTTAAGTGCTTTATCGAAAAGTTCCTTCGCTTTTTCTTTATCCTGTTTTATAGAAAGAACATCTTCAGAATAAAGTTCTCTATAGCTTCTTCCAAGCACCGAAACAGATGGCGGAATTATACCACTTGCAATTTTATCAATATCATTATTTTCTGAAAGAGAATTCTGGTCAATTGCATATCTCAATGCCTTTTTTAGATTTTTGTTTGATAAAATCTTATCTTTTGGATTAAAAATAAGTCCAAGCGTTGCGTAATCATATGAAACTGCATTATATGAACGGCTTGAAATATATCTAAGCTTATAATTATCTGTAATTAAAACATCAGATTTTTCCTGTGAAAAGTCATCTTCAAGATCGGATTCTGATTTTTTTATATTGACTGTTATAAGTCTTGGATAAACAGTTTCGCCAGCTTTATAATCGCTGTTTCGTCTTATATACATAAAGTTGTTGTTTCCATATGGGTCATAAAACCATTGCTGAATATAAAAAGGACCGTTTGAATTTATAGACTTGTCATCAAGTCCGTATCTTCCTTTTGTTGATTCAAAAAACTCCTGACTGCAAGGCATTGCAGCACTTGAAGCAAGCAATGTTAAAAAATATGGTTCAGCTTTGTCAAGCTGAAAAACAACAGTTTTATCATCAGTTGCTGTAACTCCTATATCTGTGTAATTTTTTGAACCATTTATAATGTCATTTCCATTTTTCAAAAATGAAAAAGTTTCTCTGTATGGTGACTCGGTATCAGAATTAAAAATTCTCTGAAATGCAAATACAAAATCCTGTGCAGTAACAGGAGAATATTCATCATCATCCATATAGTCATTATCATTTTTATCAAAAAACCACATCGCATCATCTCTTATTTTAAATGTATAAGTAAGAGAATCTGAAGATACTTCATATGATTCCGCTGTACCTTCTTTTAGTTCACCATTTTCATCGAAAGTCATAAGACCTTCCATAATATTGCATATGATATTTTTTGACTCTTCATCTGAAGCCGTCTGAGGATCTAGGTTTTCAGGATTTGATTCAATTGAAATATTTAAATTCGCACCTGAGCCGTCATCATCTGATGAACTTCCAAAAAATGGCAAATTCGGCATAGAACACCCTGTAAATGTTGCCAAAATACAAAAAATTGCTGTTGAAACAGCCACTGCTTTCTTAATCAAATTTATTCCACCTTGTTTCTTTTGTTCTTTTCTGAAAATCTATTCAGTGTCTTATATATTATATCATTATATTTTTGATAAAGCAATAGATTTAAAAAAAATATTGTAATATTTTTATACAATAAAATAATTATGAAGCAAATCGGCTATTACCTTTAAAATTTTAATATATTCATCGGGACTATAATCATCAACATTTGCTATAAGAACATATTTTCCTTCCTGCCACATTGGAAAAGATATTCTTATTATGTATACATCATCTCTTTTTATTGCCTTTAAATCCATAAAAGAAACCGCTTCGCTATAGGTATAATTCATATTTCTATAGTCAAATTTTTCAGGATAAAAAACAGTATAATTTATTTCACCATACTCTTTTTTATAAAGAGATGACATCAATGCATTAATACGCATAATATCAATAGTTGAAATAAAACCATTATTCATAAGTATTCCAACATCTTCCTGAAAATGTGTTATTTTAAGATTAAGAAGATTTTCAGGATTTCTGTATTTTGAAGTGTTTTCGGTAACTTGTCCTGTTATTTCAAAAATATCATTTCCTAATTTCAGCATATCTGACCTTTCTTTGAGATTTTAAGGCAACACTGAACAAAACTTGAACAATGCTGCCTTAAAAGTCCACTTTTTATTTTTTAATTTAAATAAGATCCATAAGTTCTGTTTTATCTGTTGAAACTCTCATTGCGTCCTGTCTTGTAATTGTTCCCTGACGGACAAGTCTTGCAAGGTCGTTGTTTAATGTGTGCATACCAAATGCTGCACCTGACTGCATTGAAGTACCAAGCTGATAGCACTTATTTTCACGTATAAGGCTTCCTACAGCATCTGTACCTATAAGTATTTCAGTTGCTGCAACTCGTCCTGAACCCTGTGCAAGCGGCACGAGAGCCTGTGTTATAACACCTTTGAGAACAGTTGAGAGCTGTGTTCTTATCTGGTTTTGACCATGAGGAGGACAAGAGTCTATAATACGGTCAAGTGTCTGTGCAGCACCTGTTGTATGAAGTGTTGACATAACAAGGTGACCTGTTTCGGCTGCTGTTACTGCTGCTGAAATAGTTTCATAGTCACGCATTTCTCCGACAAGTATAATATCAGGGTCCTGACGGAGTGCAGAACGGAGAGATGCCGCAAAACTCTTTGAGTCAACACCTATTTCTCTTTGGTGAATTGTTGAAAGTCCTGATTTATAAACATATTCTATAGGGTCTTCAATTGTTATGATATGTTCGGCTCTGTTCTGGTTTATATGGTCAATCATAGCTGCAAGTGTTGTTGATTTACCTGAACCAGTCGGACCTGTAACAAGGATAAGTCCTCTTGGCTGGTCTGCCAAGTCTTTCAAAACAGGCGGCATATTAAGTGATTCAAGATTTGGAATTGTGTTGTTCAAAAGACGAATAGTAGCTGCAACTTTTTTCTGCTGTCTGAAAACATTAACTCTCTGTCGACAGCCGTCAGTTGTTTCAACAGCAAAGTCAACATCATTTCCGTCATTGAAATAATCTATCTGTTTTTCGTCCATCATAGACATTATCATATTTTTTACTTCTTCGGCTGAAGCTTCAAATCCGCTGTCTACCATCTGACCGTGAATTCTGAAAATAGTTCTCATACCTTCGCTTATATGTATATCAGAACATTTTCTTTCACGAGCCATAATTATAAGGTCATTCATTGTCATAGTGGTAAATTCCTTTCATTAATCATTGTTGTAAGATACTTTCAATACTTCTTCAGGTGTTGTAATTCCTTCACGAACAAGGTCTATTGCGGCTTCATAAAGTGTTTTCATTCCCTGTTCTTTTGTTGCATATTCGTACATATCATCATTATCTGCACCATCTGCAATAAGTCGTCTTAATTTTTTATCTATAATAACCATTTCATGTATTGAACGTCTGCCTTTGTAGCCTGTTCCGTTGCATACTTTGCAGCCTTTTCCCTTGCATATTTTATCAATACCAGGACCTATTATTTTTCTTTCTTCTTCAGTTGGTTCACATTCATACTTGCAAGCCTGACAAACCTTTCTGACAAGTCGCTGTGCGACTATTCCGACAACAGAACTTGCAACAAGATAAGGTTCAAGTCCCATATCTTCAAGTCTGACTATTGAAGAAACCGCATCATTTGTATGGAGTGTTGAAACAACAAGGTGACCTGTGATGGCGGCTCTTGCCGAAATCTGTGCTGTTTCACCGTCACGAGTTTCACCAAGCATTATAACATCAGGGTCCTGACGAAGCAAGGCTCTAAGTCCTACACTGAACGTCATACCTGCCGCTGCATTGATATTTGTCTGGTTTATATTTGCAAGATTTCTTTCTACAGGATCTTCGACTGTTGAAATATTTATAGGACGTTTTGCAAGATAGTCAAGTACCATATAAAGAGTTGTTGTTTTACCTGAACCTGTCGGACCTGTTATATAAACAATTCCGTTAGGTGCAGAAATCATTTTCATTATTTTTTTGTAGCATTCATCAGTCATACCAAAGTTTCCGGCTGAGTCGATAACAGTATCAGATGTAAGATAACGCATACAGACTTTTTCACCATGTACGGTAGGAAGTACATTAACACGCATACTTATATCGTGACCTTCAAGGAATATTCTGAAATTACCATCTTGCGGTATACGTCTTTCAGCAATATCCATATTACTCATAATTTTAACTCTTGCAACAATAGAGTTATGAAGTGATTTTTGAATTGTAATATAATTTACAAGTGCACCATCTATACGCATACGTACTCTTGTAAATTTTTCAAAAGGCTCAATATGAATATCAGATGCATTTGTATTGTATCCTCTTATCAAAAGAGAATTTATAAGTTTAATAACAGGAACATCATCATCTGCATCATCAATTGCTTCAACAACTTCTTCCTGCTTAACATCATTTGCATCAGAAGCGGCCTCTTTTGCCGATATTTCGGAATAATAATAGTCAATAGCTTTTTTTATCTTGTCGCTTGTTGTAAGAAAAATTTCAAGCGGCATATCGAGTATCTGTCTTATATCTTCCTGTGCATAGAAATTCAATGGATCAGATACAAAAACCTGAACACGTTCATTTTTTTCCGAAACAGCAATAGCTGTGTATTTTTCAGCTATCTGCTTTGGAACTTTTGAAACAACATCAACTTTTACTTCGTATTCGCCAATATCAACAACAGGATACTCAAGTTTTTTTCCAAGGGCTTCAATTACCTGTTCTTCTGTTACGAACCCCATTTCAACGAGCAATTCACCAAGACGCTTGTTTTTGCCCTCATCTGTTTTCTGGAATGCAAGAACCTGTTCAATTTCATCATCGGTTATGTAACCAAATTCTTTCAGTACATCCCCTATTCTGACATTTTTAAACTGCAATTTATTTTCCTCCTCTAATCAATATAATATATTTTCAAAACAAAACCGCTATCAGTTGTATTATTTAATATCATTCCTTTTGGAAATCTTTTATCTTTCATATTACTGTTTTCATAATTCATAACAGAAATACTTCCGCTTCGCTTATACATTTCCTTGCCTTTTTTGTCCCTTACTGTTACTGTAAGTTTCATTCTATAACTGCTCATAGGTTTATCAGATTTACTAACTGCCACTGTTGTAGTAGTTGTAGTAACAGTAGTAGCTTTTGTTGTGGTTGTTATAGTTGTAGTTGTTGTGGTGGTGCTGGTAATGGTAGTTGTATTTGTGGTGTCTTTAGCTGTATCTGTCGTGTTAGTGGTAATTTTTGTTGTATCTGTTGTGTTAACAGCAGTGGTAGTAGTATTTGTTGTAGTTATAGGAGCAGTAGTCTCTTTTATTCCCTCATCTGCTGAATAATAAAATTGTATCTCTGAAAGTCGTGAACCATAATCATAATTATAATTATAATTTAAAATACAAATACTACTCTTTAATTTTTGATTTTTATTTATTTCGTATGAAAAGGCTTTGCCATTCGAGTTACTTAAAGATTCATACTTTTTATCTTTGAACTTCCAATCAGCATGAAATTCCCAATCAGAACTATTTTTAATTGTTAAATCTTGTGTTGGAACTTTTTCATATACAACTACAATTCTTTTTACATTAGAATAATCATATTTAGACAAATCAAAATTTTCATTAAATTGATTGTCATCATTATCAAATTTCAAAGTAAAACCATTAATATTGTTAGTTATATTTGCAACAGTCCTCACCTCTGCCGACTGGTTCATAATTTCAAGACCGCCGAGGAAAGACACCTCTCCCTGTGGGGTGAGATAACCTGCTGAATCGGTTACTTCCGAATTGGAAACAAGATTGAAAAGTGCCTCATCATTCATTGAATTATCAGCTGAAGCAGATGCGGCAGTTGTCGTCTGAGTTTCAAGTTCAAGCGAAACATCAACATTATACTGTCCGAATTCAATTTTTTTATTATTGAAACTGTTTGTAATT
>JALEJO010000063.1 GCA_022769365.1 Oscillospiraceae bacterium
ATCTGGCACGACATTGACAAAGACAGAATCTATCCTACTGATTTTATTTCAGTAATCGAAATTTCTAAAGGAAGCAATATGAAATATGAACTTGATAAAAAAACAGGTATGCTTCTTCTTGACAGAATCCTTTACACAGCAACTCACTACCCTATGAACTACGGTTTTATTCCAAGAACATATGCAGATGACAACGACCCTCTTGATGTTCTTTTACTTTGCAGTGAACCTATTCAGCCACTTTCACTTGTCAGAAGCTATCCTATCGGCGTTATGAGTATGGAGGACGGCGGTATGGGCGATGAAAAGATAATCGCTATCCCATATGGTGACCCTACATATATGTCTTATACAAGCGTTCAGGAACTTCCTGACCACATTTTTGAAGAACTTAAACATTTCTTCTCTGTATACAAACAGCTTGAGGGCAAGCAGACAGAGGTAAAAGAAATTGGCGGACCTGCCGAAGCCGTTGCCTGCATTCAGAAAGCAATGGATAACTACACTGAAAAATTTGAAAACAATAAATAATAATCGGGAAAGGAATTTTTAAATTGAAATCATTTAAATATACAATAACAGACCCTGTTGGAATACACGCAAGACCTGCGGGTGTGCTTGTAAGAAAATCTGATGAATTTGAAAGTAATGTTACTATTGAGGATAATGGTCAGGAAGTTGATATGTCAAAACTCCTTGCACTTATGAACCTTGATGTTAAATGCGGCGACACTGTTACTGTTAAAATAACAGGAAGCGACGAAGAAAAAGCCGCCTCTGAAATAGAAAACCTTTTCAAGGAAATACTTTAAAAATAGAGGTTATTTTTAATATATTTTGTTTTAATTTGTAAATGAAATTGACCTCTCCGAGCGGCTTTGCCGCCCACCTCTCCTTAAAAGGAGAGGCTTTTTTAATTATTTTCAAAATTAGTCAGTATATAAAAATAAAAATCTTTATATATATAAAAAATCCACAGGCAAACAACCTGTGGACTAATCTGGCAGGGGCAGAAGGATTTGAACCCTCGGCACGCGGTTTTGGAGACCGCTGCTCTACCAACTGAGCTATACCCCTATTTATCATTTGCCGATTTCGTCAACCGACTTGTATATTATATCACATAAAAATAGATTTGTCAAGCTTTTTTTCAAAATTTCTTTTATTTTTTTATTTCACATAATTTTTTTCGTCTTAACATAAATATTTCCATTTCAGCTATTGAAAAAATTTATAATTTGTGGTATACTGGTTAGTATGAGTTTTTATACTCTCTTCAATTTAAAGGAGGTATTGAAAAATGTTTGACTATATCGGTGAAGAATGTATAGTGTGCAAACAAAAATTTAAAAAGGGTGACGACATAGTTGTATGTCCTGACTGCGGCACTCCGTATCACAGAGAATGTTTTGCAAAAAACGGTGCCTGCATAAACCTTAGTTTGCACGAAAATAATCAAACCTGGACTCAGACAGTCAAAGAAGAAAATAAATCAACTCAAAATCAGAATTCAAACAGCAATTCTACAAATGAAAACAGCTTCAATCAGAATACTGAAAATAATTCAAATGCAGTTTGTCCGTTCTGCGGAAATGTGAATAATCCGGGAAGCAGCTTCTGTTCAAGATGTGGAAAAAGTCTGGACGGCTCAAATGAAAATGGTCAGTTTAAATATGCCAACTCATCAACGTACGTTGATATGGGCGGAAAACAGGTCAAGATAGACTTTGGAGATAAATATGCAGGACTCGACCCTGAAGATGATTTTGAAGGTGCAAAAGTTAAAAATACAGCTGAATTTATTGGTTCAAACGGCTTTATGCTGCTTGTTCTGTTTAAAAAATTCAGTATGAAACTTGCAAAAGTTTCAACTAATCTTGCCTGCCTGTTTTTCCCTTATCTATATTTTGCATACAGAAAAATGTGGAAAATGTGTTTTGCAACAGTTGCAGTTCTGTCTGTTCTTTCAATACCAAGTTTTCTTGACGGAATAGTTTCACTCGATACTGTTCAATATAAACAGCTTTTATCTTCAACAGTATCGCAGATTCCTGCCTATAACGATGTGATGATACAGATAATTCAAAAGTGGCAAACAATGCTGAAACCTTATTCTGCTCTTTTAAATAATCTTGACGTTATATGTCAGGCTCTTATAATGGCAATACGCATTCTTGCATTTTTATTTGGCAATTACCTGTACTACAGATTTACAATAAAAAAAGTAAACAACATTCAGAACACTTGCAGCCTGTCTGAAGCTCCTGCAAGATGCCGTGCAGAAGGCGGAACAAGTATTGCAAATATATTTCTTGGAATAGTTGCAAAAATCGCAGCGGAATTTGTTTTTTACGGAATAGCAATTGTACTGCTGCTTATGAATACAAAATAATTCAGACATAAAGAAAGGAAACAAAATATTAAATGGTATTACTTGATGATTTAAGACTTGAAGCTCTTGACCTTCAAAAACAAGTCAAGGAACTCTATGATGTTCTTGATATTGATAATGCAAAAAAAGAATATGATGAACTCCAAAAAGAAATTGCAAAAGACGGCTTCTGGGACGACCTTGAAAATTCACAGAAAACTTTGCAGAAATCAAAAACAATAGAAAATAAAATAAATGGCTTTAAAAAGCTTAGTGATTCTCTTGAAGATATAATTGCTCTTATTGAACTTTCAATAGAAGCAGAAGACGAAGACAGCGTTCAGGAAATAACTCAGAGCCTTGAAGAATTTAAAAAAGAACTTGATCAGCAACAGCTTGCAACTCTTCTCAACGGAGAATATGACGCACAGAATGCAATTTTAACATTCCACGCTGGTGCAGGCGGAACAGAAGCTCAGGACTGGACCGAAATGCTCTATAGAATGTATAATCACTGGGCAGAACAGCACGGTTATAAAGTTCATCTTCTTGACTATCTTGATGGTGATGACGCAGGTATAAAAAGCTGTTCTATGCTTGTTGAGGGTGATCATGCATATGGTTATTTAAAATCTGAATCAGGTGTACATCGTCTTGTTCGTGTATCTCCTTTTGATTCATCAGGAAGAAGACATACATCTTTTGCGGCAATTGAAGTTATGCCTGAAATTGATGATACAATTGAAGTTGACATAAGACCTGAAGACCTTAAAGTTGATGCATTCAGAGCAAGCGGTGCAGGTGGTCAGCATATCAACAAAACATCTTCTGCAATAAGAATTACCCATCTTCCAACAGGTATTGTTGTAGCCTGCCAGACGCAGCGTGACCAGCATCAGAACAAAGAATATGCAATGAGAATGCTCAGAAGTGAACTTGTTAAAATAAAAGAACAGGAACACCTTGAAAAAATATCTGACATCAAAGGTGTCCAGAAAAAAATTGAATGGGGTGCACAGATACGTTCATACGTATTTATGCCTTATACTCTTGTTAAAGACCACAGAACAAACTATGAAAACGGCAATATAAATGCTGTTATGGATGGTGATATTGACGGATTTATTCACGCTTACTTAAAAGGTCTTTCACACGGAACTTTAAACGAATAATAACAAGCTAAAACAAAAGCGGACTTTCAAAATTGGAAGTCCGCTTTTTATTATATCAAAGAGAAATATCGTACTCTTTACCTGTTTTTTTATACTGAACACATTCAACACCTGCATATTCAAACATTTTTCTCGATGCAAGATTTGAATCTGTTCCTGCATATTTGTCGTCCATATAGATTATTTTTTTAATTCCGCATTGAATAATCGCCTTTGCACATTCATTGCATGGAAAAAGAGTAACATAAAGCGTTGCACCTTTTAAATCGCCTGTACAGTTAAGTATTGCATTAAGTTCTGCATGGCATACATACGCATATTTTGTTTCAAGGAAACTTCCATCTCTTTCCCAAGGCATAACATCATCATTACAGCCTGTAGGCATACCATTATAACCAACAGATATAATTTTTTTGTCTGAATTTATTATACACGCACCAACTTGCGTATTGCTGTCTTTGCTTCGCATAGATGAAAGGATTGCAAGACCCATAAAATATTCATCCCACGAAATATAATCCTGTCTTTTCATTCTGCCTCCTGTTGAATTAAACAAACTTATTAAAGACCGTTATCGTTATTGCCGTCATTGCCTGCATTATCGCCGTCAGCATTATCATCTGATGAAGTTGTGCTTGTTGTTTCTTCTGATTCACCATCAAAAATAGATGTCGTTTCTTCTGTCGGTGCCTGATATGTATATTCAGTTGTTTCTGTTGTGTCAGTTACAGATTCTGTTGGAACTGTTTCATCTTTTGCTTTTTTACTGTCTTTTGTTTTGCCAACAATTCCCTCAATAAATCCGATAACAACAAAAATCGTGAAAAGAAAAGTAACAAGTGCTGTCACACCTTCAAATAATCTGCGTCTCATAATCATTAATTTTTTTGTATTCAAAACATTTACCTCTTTTCAAATTATTTAAATACGAAGTATAAAATAAAGCATATGAGTGCCATAACCATACTGAATCCGTATCTTTTTGAAGAATCAGTTTTTCTTCTTATCTGTGCAGTCATAAAAGTATAAACAGCCGATGTAACATAAAATGCACACGCAAGACTCCATATCGGAATGCCCCTTAATAAATTTATCAGTGCAAACACTGCAAGTACGACATAGCAAACAATACCGCTTGTATAAATCGCTATTGCAAGCTTATTATTTCTGATTTCATCTGATTTGTTAGTCATAGTTTTTTCCTCCTGTTTTTTTAATTATATATCAAAGAGATTCACATATTTCACAAATCACCGAATTTGAAACAAGAAATCCATTCGCTGTTAAATGCAACCTATGTTCATCTATTTTTATCAAGTTTGACTTTTCAAGCCTTTTTATTCTTTCAATATCTTTGAATTCATATTCATCAAGAGATATTCCTGAAGTAAGCCTTAATTGAAGCATTAATTTTTCTTCTTTGCTTCCTGCATTTTCATCTGTTACAATATTTTTCTGATATTCATTTTTTATGAAAGAATCAATATCGTATTCAGACATATATCTCACGCCGTCAATAAAAGAATGTGCCGCAGGCCCTATTCCTATATATTCAAGGCATTGCCAATATTTATTGTTGTGACGGCTTTGAAAACCCTCTTTTGAAAAATTCGATATTTCATATTGTTTAAAGCCGTATTTTTCAAGCAGTTCAACCGTTTTTAAATAAATATCAGCCGCTGTATCATCATCAGGCATTGAGGATATGAAATTTTCATCTTTTGAAAATGGTGTTCCATCTTCAATTTTAAGCATATAGGAAGAAACGTGGTTTATCGGCAGACACGATATTAATTTTATATTATTTTCAAGTGTCTGTATTTCTTCATTCGGAAATGCTGTCATTAAATCGCAGGAAATATTTCCGAAGCCTGCTTCAAAAGCAGTTTCTATTGCTGAAACGGCTTTTTCGGCTGTATGTCTTCTGCCAAGGATTTTAAGTTCCGTATCATCAAAAGACTGCACACCAACCGATATTCTGTTTATCCCTGCATCATAATAACCTTTCATTCGGTCATACTTCATTGTTAAAGGATTACATTCAACGGTTATTTCACAGTCATCTGTTACTTTGAAAACATCCATGCATTTATTTGTTACACAAGATATTTCATAAGGAGATAAAAGAGATGGTGTTCCGCCGCCGAAATATATGCTGTCAACAGTAAAATTTCTGCTTCTGAAAAATTCTATATTTCTGCAAACAGCATCAATAAATTTTCTTGCCATTTCCTTTGCATATTTTCCTGAATAAAAGTCGCAATATGGGCATTTAACCGCACAAAACGGCACGTGAATATATAATCCTTTGGTATTATTTATATCAGAACACATCTTTTCTTGCCGGTGATGTCAACGGAAGGAAAAATGCATCAAATATTTTATTTAAAACAAAAGCTGCCAATATACACACAATAATTATTGGAAAAGCACCTCTTACAGTTGTTCCACCTATTGTTATATCTGTTCCTGTATCTGTTAAATAACAGTAAACAGATATAAAAAGTGCTATAAGGTCTGTTATTGTATGGAAAATTGTCGAACCCATACCGTTACAGCAATGCCTTCCACAATTTTTACAGACTCTTCCTTTGGAATTTATCTGTCCTGCAAACGCCTTTGTTATAGGATTAAATGTTTTTTCTCCGCAATGAGGACACTCATAAATTGATTTCATATAAGTACTTCCTTTTTATTTTATTCGTCAAGTTTCAACACGCTCATAAATGCTTCCTGCGGAACTTCTACGCTGCCAAACTGACGCATACGTTTTTTACCTTCTTTTTGTTTTTCAAGAAGTTTCTTTTTACGTGTTATATCGCCACCGTAACATTTAGCAAGTACGTCCTTACGCAATGCCTTGATTGTTTCTCTGGCAATAACCTTTCCGCCGATTGCAGCCTGTACAGGAATTTCAAAGAGCTGACGAGGTATATTTTCTTTTAATTTTTCAACTATTTTTCTTCCTCTTGAATAAGCACTGTCTGCAAAAACAATAAATGAAAGTGCATCAATAACATCTCCATTAAGAAGAATATCAAGCTTAACAAGCTTTGAAGGTGCATATCCTTTCCATTCATAGTCATATGAAGCATATCCCTTTGTTCTTGATTTAAGTGCATCAAAAAAATCGTAAACTATTTCATTAAGCGGCAAGTCGTAAGTAAGTTTTACTCTTGTATCATCAAGATACTGCATATCTTTGAAAATTCCACGTCTTTCCTGACATAAATCCATAACACTGCCAACATAATCGGACGGTGAAAGGACTTCCGCAACAACCATAGGTTCTTCTGCAAGAGATATTTCACCCTGTTCAGGATAATCCGCAGGATTAGAAATATAGAATGTTTCTCCGCTTGTTTTTGTTATTCTGTAAACAACAGATGGTGCTGTTGTAATAAGGTCAAGATTATACTCACGCTCAAGACGTTCCTGAATAATTTCCATATGAAGAAGCCCGAGAAATCCGCATCTGAAACCAAATCCAAGTGCTGTTGATGTTTCAGGTTCAAAAGAAAGTGAAGCATCATTAAGCTGAAGTTTTTCAAGTGCATCTCTTAAATCGTTGTATTTTGCACCATCAACAGGATAAATACCTGAAAAAACAGTTGAATTAACTTTTCTATATCCCGGAAGTGCCTCATCACAAGGATTTTCCGCAAGTGTAACAGTATCACCAACTCGTGTTTCGCTAACTGTTTTGATTGAAGCTGTTAAATAGCCTACTTCACCCGAATGAAGTTCACCAATATTTACAAGTGAAGAAGGGGTCATATATCCCGCCTCAACTATTTCATATTCAGCACCCGTTGCCATAAGTTTAATTTTATCGCCAACTTTAACAACGCCCTCTTTTACTCTTATATAAATAACAACGCCTTTATATGGGTCATAAACGCTGTCGAAAATCAAAGCTTTAAGCGGTGCATTATCATCGCCTTTAGGTGCAGGAATATCTGTTACAATCTTTTCCATTACCTGATCTATATTTATGCCTGCTTTTGCAGAAATTTTCGGTGCATCCATAGCAGGTATGCCGATAACGTTTTCAATTTCCGCACAAACTCTTTCAGGTTCAGCCGCAGGAAGATCTATTTTATTGACAACAGGAACAACTTCAAGATCGTGATCTATCGCAAGATATGTATTTGCAAGTGTCTGTGCCTCAATACCCTGAGAAGCATCAACAATCAAAACAGCACCCTCACAAGCGGCAAGTGACCTTGAAACTTCATAGTTAAAGTCAACGTGTCCAGGTGTATCTATAAGGTTGAATATATAAGTTTTGCCGTCTTTTGCTTTATAATTAAGTCTTACTGCACGTGCTTTTATTGTTATGCCTCTTTCACGTTCAATATCCATATTGTCAAGAAGCTGATCTTCCATATCACGCTTGGCAACAGTTGAAGTTTGTTCAAGAATTCTGTCGGCAAGTGTCGATTTTCCGTGATCAATATGAGCAATTATGCAGAAATTTCTGATATTTTCAGATGCCAAAAACTCCACTCCGTTCTTTACATATATTTATACAACTTATATTATATCACATTATCTATCAAATTGCAATATTTTAATTAATATTTTTCATTTATTAAACAAGAAAAATCCCCCATCTGCTTTCGCAGACAAGGGACTTTTAGAAAAAGTTTTAATTACTTATCTTTTTTCTTTTTGAAAACAACTGCACCGACTGCAATAGCGGCCGACATACCGAATATTATAAGTGCGGCTGTTATGCCATTATCACCTGTTTTAGGTGAACTATTTGTGTATGTATA
>JALEJO010000083.1 GCA_022769365.1 Oscillospiraceae bacterium
ACCAATAAAATGCTCTCTTGTTGAAAGATTTTAAGATTGTTTCAATTTGAGCTATGTATAATATAATCATAAAATAAATTACAGCGGAGGTGCTTTATATGGCTATTACAACATTCGAGCGAAAAGAGATAAAGTTTCTTCTGAATATGTATCAATATGAAAGACTGACGGAGTGTCTTTCGGAATATATGATACCTGATAAATTCTGCGTAGGCGGAAAAGATTATGGTATATATAATCTTTACTATGACACACCTGATGACTTTCTGATACGTGAATCTCTTTCAAAGCCTTATTACAAGGAAAAAATCAGATTAAGAAGCTATAATGAATCGGCAAAAAAGAATGATATGGTTTTTCTTGAAATAAAAAAGAAAATCGGCGGAGTAGTCAACAAAAGAAGAATTACACTGACTTTACAGGAAGCCGAAGATTATATTTCAAAAGGAATAAGACCAAAATCAAATGGTGATTCTGTTCGTGAACAGATAATTGGTGAACTTGATGTCTTTATGTCAAATTATTTCCCACTTCAGCCTAAACAGTATATAAGTTATCAAAGATCGGCTTTTTTCGGAAAAGATGACAGTAATTTCCGATTGACATTTGACAGACTTTTAACAGGCAGAAGAGAAAATCTTACTCTTTCAGATGAAAGTTACGGCGATTTACTTATAAATGAAGACCAGCGTCTTATGGAAGTAAAAATACTTGATTCTATGCCGATATGGCTTGCAGATTGCCTGTCTGAACTTGGTATATACAAAACAAGTTTTTCAAAATACGGCAAAGCCTACACAGATTATGTAAGAAATAAAGTTGAACATACAAAAAGGAGATTGAATTATTATGCTTAGTACATCAATTATAAGTCTTATTGCAGGAATAGCTGCCGGAATACTGATAAGCGGAGTTTATATTTTAACCCACAAGAAAACAGGGTATTCACAAAGCTATGTTTTCACGGTTCTTATACTCCCAGCTGTCATTGCAGCACTTCTCACAGTCCTTTCTGAATTAAGTCAGGAAACAGCCGTTGCAGGCGGTATAGGACTTGCAGGTGTTTTCTCACTCACAAGATACAGAACAGCACCTGGTGACCCAAAAGATATAACATATGTTTTCTTTGCAATGGCAGAAGGAGCAATTCTCGGACTTTCAAGTTCAATAAACCAGATGGACGGAATAATAGTTGCGGCAGTTTCATTTATTCTCATAGCACTTGTTCTCATAATCGTTGACAAAACGGGATACGGAACAGCAAGTACTTCACATATGACACTTAAAATAACAATTCCTGAAAATTTAAACTACATCGGTCTTTTTGATAACGTACTTGATAAAAATACAACATCATGGAGATTAAAAAGAATAAAAACAACAAATTTCGGTTCACTTTTTGATCTTGTATACAGTATTGAAATAAAAAATGACATAGACCAAAAGAAATTTATAGACGACCTTAGAAAATTAAACGGCAATCTTACGGTTATTTTGTCATTCTTCAAATACGAAGACGCAATCTATGATAAATAATTTTACATTATAATAAAATATAATATATTAAATATCCAATAAATTATGTTACAATCTATCCTGTAACATAATAAAATATGATAAACAGTAAATATACCCTCTCCAAAATTTACTTGTTTAGATTAAAAGTACCTGTTTTTCGGGTACTTTTAATTTTTTTACAAAAAAAGTTGCATTTAATAAAAAAATATGGTATAATTAAATTAATAGTTTTTTGGGAGATGTTCTAATGAAAAATAAAAAATATTTTGTCTTTTTGGCTATCTTTTCCCTTGTTATTTCCTGTTTTGGTTTTAATATAAGAACTGTTTCAGCATATGAGGGTAAAAATTCAAATACAATATATAATATGCTTGAAACAGATGAAGAAAAAAATCTTTACGAATCAATTTACGAAAGCTGTATGAAAATTTCTTACTCGGAAAAAGATTTTGAAGAAACAGAAGGCTGTGTTTATCCTGTTTCAATGTCAAATGAAAGAGTAATTGAAATTGTTCATCTGTTTATTTATGACCACCCTGAATTTTTCTGGCTTAGCGGAAAATCAAGATTAAGTTATTCTACTATTTCTTCATCTGTAGCTTCAAAATCCGTAAGTCTTGAAATTACAGCCGAATATCAAGATGGTATTGCAAGAAATAAGGCTGCAAGTGAACTTGAAAACGCTGAAAATAAATATCTTAACGGTGCAGCAGCTTTTTCAGATGATTACAGCAAAGTAAAATATTTTCACGATACTCTTGCAAATAACATAACATATAAGGAAAATGGACTTGACCAGTCGGTCATATCTGCACTTGTAAATAATGAAACTGTGTGTGCAGGCTATACGAAAGCCTTCAAGCTTCTCTGTGATGATGCAGGGATTGATTGTATTTCAGTTCAAGGGTACAGTCACGCTTGGAATAAATGCTTTATAGACGGCAAGTGGTACAATGTTGATGTTACAAATGACGACCAGAGTCAATTGAGCTATTTTTATTTTCTTGTTTCCGACAAGAGTCTTGACGAAACTGATGAATTGTTTGGTGAAGTGTATCTTCATACAGTTAATTCTAAAGATTTTCCAACTTATGCGGATAAATATCCAAAGTCATATGAATCATATGACTTATATGTACTCGGTGATGCAGATGGCAACGGATATATTGATTCAAAAGATGCAACGGTAATACTTGTTGACTATGCACGCAACATTGTTGAAGGCAGTTCAAATCTTGATGCTGATATATGTGATGTTAACTATGATGGCAAAATTGATTCAAGAGATGCAACAAAAATTCTTGTTTACTATGCTAAGAGTATGGTTGAAAAAGTTCCTTCTTCTCTTCGTGATTTTGTTTTGTCGGATGAATAAAATAACAAAATTCTATCAAAAAAATCGTATATTTAAAACTTTTTGGAATAATTTCCATTATTCTATTGACTTATTCGGTAAAAAATAGTATAATAGAAGTTGTATCGACAGAGTTTTTTGTATAATTAAATGATTTAATATAATTTGGAGGTCAATTTATTATGGCAAGAGTATACAATTTTAGTGCAGGTCCTGCTGTACTTCCTGAAGAAGTATTAAAAGAAGCAGCCGCAGAAATGCTCGATTACAAGGGAACAGGTATGTCTGTTATGGAAATGAGTCACCGTTCAAAGGCGTTTGATGAAATCATCAAAGACGCTGAAAAAGATTTACGTGACCTTATGAACATTCCTGACAACTACAGAGTTATTTTCCTTCAGGGCGGTGCATCACTTCTTTTTGCAGGTGTTCCTATGAACCTTATGAAAAATGGTGTTGCTGACTATATCATCACAGGTCAGTGGGCTAAAAAGGCTTATGAAGAAGCTCAGAAATACGGAACAGCAAAGGCAGTTGCCTCATCAGCTGACAAAACTTTTTCATATATTCCTGATTGTTCAGACCTTGATATTGATGATGATGCAGATTATGTTTATATCTGTGAAAACAACACAATTTACGGAACAAAGTTCAAAACACTTCCTAACACTAAAGGCAAGCCACTGGTTGCAGATGTATCATCATGCTTTCTTTCAGAACCAATAGACGTTTCAAAATATGGCGTTGTATACGGTGGTGTTCAGAAAAATGTTGGTCCTGCCGGCGTTCAGATTGTTATTGTTCGTGACGACCTTATTAAAGATGGTCCTGCTCTCGAATCAACTCCAACAATGATGAACTGGAAAATACAGGCTGACAAGGAATCTCTTTATAATACTCCTCCATGCTATGGTATTTATATCTGCGGAAAAGTTTTCAAATGGATAAAGAAAATGGGCGGACTTGAAGCTATGAAGGAACATAACCTTAAAAAGGCTGAAATTCTTTACAATTTCCTTGATTCAAGCAAACTTTTCAAAGGTACTGTTGAAAAGAAAGATCGTTCAATTATGAATGTTCCTTTCGTTACAGGTGACAAGGACTTAGATGCTAAATTTGTTGCAGAAGCAAAAGCAGCAGGTCTTGAAAATCTTAAAGGTCACAGAACTGTAGGCGGTATGAGAGCTTCTATCTATAACGCTATGCCGATTGAAGGCGTTCAGGCACTTGTTGACTTTATGAAAAAATTTGAAGCTGAAAATGCTTAATTGCTTTATATAAATAAATTTGGAGGCTAATAAGTCAATGTATCAGATTAAAACTTTAAATAAAATTTCACCGGCAGGTCTTAATGTCCTTGATTCAGCTAAATATACTGTAAGTGACAACGCTGAAAACCCTGCTGCTATACTTGTAAGAAGTGCAAAAATGCACGATATGGAATTTGGTTCTGACCTTCTTGCAATTGCAAGAGCAGGTGCAGGCGTAAACAATATTCCTGTTGAAAGATGTGCTGAAGAAGGTATTGTTGTTTTCAATACACCTGGTGCAAACTCAAATGCGGTTAAAGAACTTGCAATTTGTGCACTCCTTATTTCTTCAAGAAAAATTACAGAAGCTGCAAACTGGGCTGCATCTTTAAAGGGTACACCTGATGCTCCTAAAACAGTTGAAGGAGGCAAGTCAAAGTTTGCAGGTCCTGAAATATATGGCAAAACACTTGGTATTATTGGTCTTGGTGCTATCGGCGGTAAAATTGCAAATGCTGCTGTTGCTCTCGGAATGAATGTTTTAGGTTATGACCCTTATCTTTCTGTTAACGCAGCACTTCATCTTGATCCAAGTGTTAAGGTTGTTACAGATGTAAACGATATCTACAAATCATCAGATTATATTTCAATTCACGTTCCTTATCTCCCTTCAACAAAGAACACAATTGACGCTGAACAGATTGCAATGATGAAAGACGGTGTTCGTCTTATAAACCTTGCAAGAGGCGAACTTATCAACAGTGCAGAAGTTGTTAAGGGCATTGAAAGCGGCAAAATTGCTAAGTACGTTACAGACTTTGCAGATGATACTGTTCTTGGTGTTGAAAACATAATTGTTCTCCCACACCTTGGTGCTTCAACTCCTGAAAGTGAAGATAACTGTGCTGAAATGGCTGCAAAGGAACTTATGGATTACCTCGAAAGAGGCGACATCCGCAACAGCGTAAACTATCCTAATGCTTCAATGGTTGCAGCAGGAACAAAAATCTGCGTTATGCATAAAAATGTACCTGCAATAATTGCTTCTGTAACAACAGTTCTTGCAAATGCAGGTCTTAACATTGATAATATGGTAAACAGCAGTAAGAAAGATTTTGCTTACACAATTCTTGATGTTTCAGGCAACGTTCCAACAGGAATAAGCGATGAAATTTCTAAGGTAACAGGTGTTATCAGAGTAAGAATTTTTGATTGATTTCTACTAATCCTTATATAAGATATTTTTATAAAAAAACAGCTATGCATTTTGCGTAGCTGTTTTTTGTTTTTTAAAAAAGAAAAAAGATAAATCCGTTTTTCAAATTCCGACAGCCTAACTCCAATTAAAAAAACAGCACGCATAAACTAAAATATGCGTGCCGCAAAAAATTATTCAATTATAAGCTGATTGCCATCAGATGTTACTTTAAGAACTGTACCCGGAGCAAGGTCTTCTGAAATTATCTTCTTTGCAACAAGTGTTTCAAGTTCACTCTGAACAAGACGTTTAATAGGTCTTGCACCATAGTTAGGGTCATAACCTTTGTCTGCAATATAATTTCTTGCCTTTTCATCAACTTCAAGGTCAAGCTGTTTATCTTTGATTCTTTCCTGTAATTTTTTAAGAATAAGGTCAACAATTCCGCTTATTTCGTTCTTTGTAAGAGGTTTGTAGTAAATTATTTCATCAAGACGGTTCAAAAATTCAGGTCTGAACTGTTTTTTCAAGAGTGCGTCAACTTTACTCTTTGCATCTTCTGAAATCTCACCATTATCCTGAATACCATCAAGAATATAAGGTGAACCAAGGTTTGATGTAAGAATAAGAATAGTATTTTTAAAGTCAACTGTTCTGCCTTGTGAGTCTGTAACACGTCCATCATCAAGTATCTGTAAAAGAATGTTGAAAACATCAGGATGTGCTTTTTCAACTTCATCAAGCAATACAACGGCATAAGGTTTTCTTCTTACTGCCTCTGTAAGCTGACCGCCTTCTTCATATCCAACGTATCCTGGAGGAGCTCCTATCAAACGGCTGACGCTGAATTTCTCCATATACTCACTCATATCGATTCTGACCATATTGTTTTCATCGTCAAAAAGTGCTTGAGCAAGTGTTTTTGCAAGTTCAGTTTTACCAACACCCGTTGGACCAAGGAAGAGGAATGAACCGACAGGTCTGTTAGGATCCTGAATACCTGCTCTTGAACGAAGTATTGCCTCACTGACTTTTTTAACAGCTTCATTCTGACCTATTACTCTCTCGTGGAGAATATTTTCAAGGTTCATAAGTTTCTTCTTTTCGCTTTCCATAATCTTTGAAACAGGAATACCTGTCCATCTTCCGATTATTTTAGCTATTTCTTCCTCTGTAACAGCATTTCTCAAAAGAGATGAACCCTTTGTATCTGATGCCACTTTTTTTTCTTCTTCTTCAAGTTCTTTCTGGAGCTGTGGAAGTCTGCCGTATTTAAGTTCAGCGGCTTTGTTAAGGTCATATTCACGCTGTGCCTTATCTATTTCAGCATTAACTTTTTCAAGTTCTTCTCTGAGTTTCTGAACTTTTGAAATAGAATTCTTTTCATTTTCCCATTTTGCTTTCATCTCTTTGAACTGTTCACGCAAATCGGCAAGCTGAGTGCGGACTTCTTCAAGATGTGCCTGTGAAAGTTTATCTGTTTCTTTTGTAAGTGCAGCTTCTTCTATTTCGTGCTGCATAATTTTTCTTGAAATCTCGTCCATTTCTGTCGGCATAGAGTTCATTTCAGTTCTTATAACAGCACATGCTTCATCGACAAGGTCAATTGCCTTATCAGGTAAAAATCTGTCTGTGATATATCTGTCTGAAAGAACAGCCGCCTGTATAAGTGCCTGATCGTGGATTTTAACACCATGGAATACTTCATATCTTTCTTTAAGACCACGAAGTATTGTAATAGTATCTTCAACAGT
>JALEJO010000090.1 GCA_022769365.1 Oscillospiraceae bacterium
CGTTGAAGTTCCAAAGAAACTTACTGAAAGTCAGAAAAAAGCTCTTAAAGAATTTGAAGAATCTCTTGACGGTAAAAATTACACAAAGAGAGAATCCTGGTTTGAGAAAATAAAGAGAAATCTTAAAAAGGATAAATAATAAAATTAAAGGATACGCTTTTGCGTATCCTTTTTTGTTTTAAATGTTAAATTTTCTTATTTGAATTCTGTAATTTGTCCAGTATATCCTGTTAAAGTAGCAGCATAATATTTCAAAATAATTACAGCGTCTTTTGAATCAATTTTGCCGTCTTTATTTATATCGCCTGTTAAGTCAACAGGTGTATCACTGTTTACAAGGCTTTCAGCATACGTTTTCAGAATAATAACTGCATCTTTTGAATCGATTGAATTATCACCATTAAGATCACCAAGGGATTTGCTTTCAGTAGTTGTTGAAATATTTGTATCTTCAACAATGGTAATACTTCCATTATATAACTCAACATCAATATTATTTCCCATGTCATCACGAAGTAAATCTGATTCTGCTGTTATTGTAAAACTATCTCCGACTGATATATTATCAGGAATTTTAAATTTTAAAGTGTAAAGTATGCCGTCTTTTGTTATATTTTCTCTATATGCACTTGTTACAGCAACTATTCCATCTGATACACTTTTTACTGGTTTATCTATTATTCCTGAAGATACATCATATGATTTGATTTTTTTATCAAAACAATATTTTATACCGATGGCTGCAAATCCTAAATTATTGGAAATATGAACGGGTATTGAAACTGTATTATTTCCTTTTAAAACCTGCACATCATCGACTTTTATTGTATATTTTGATATTGCTTTTGCCGTAATATAGTTCTTTTTCAAAAAATCAGTTGACACCCCGTTTATTGCCAGACTGGAACAAATTACCGCTGCACAAATCAAAACCGAAATATGTTTTTTTAATTTCAATACTATATGCTCCTTATGAGATATTACTTTAATTTAATTTTAAATTATACATTAAATTATAACTCAAAAAAAAACGGTGACTTGTGTGTTAATTCTTTATAAATTATATAATATGATGAAAAATAATGTAAATGATGATTGAGGTGAAATAATACTATGTTTGCGTATAAAGTTGATTTTGATTTTCATGTTATGCATTTTTAAAAATTATTATTGACATTTCATCAAAATCATTATATAATATATATTAGTATATTTTTTGAAATCGGAGGTAATAAAATTGTTTAAGACTTTTAAAAAACGTTTAACCGCGGTGGCAGTTTCAGCTGTTATGGCAGCTGTTTCGGCAGTTTCAGTATTGCCTGCAATGTCTGCAAATGCGGTTGATACAAACAACGATGACTGGCTTCACGCAGAGGGCAGCAGACTTTATGATTCAAATGGAAACGAAGTATGGCTTACTGGTGCAAACTGGTTTGGTTTCAACTGTGGCGAAAATGTTCCGCATTATCTTTGGAGTGCGGATTGTGATGATGTTCTTTCATCTATTGCTGACCATGGTATCAATATCATTCGTTTCCCTATTTCGACAGAACTTATTCTTTCATGGATGAACAGAACACCTAATGAAGTTTCAAGTTTTTCATGCAACAACGACCCTGCTTTCACAATAAACAAGGATTTTGTTAAGGAAGGCACAACAAACACACCTAAAAACAGTATGGAAATCTTTGATATTCTTATGAAAAAACTGAAAAAATACGGTTTAAAATGTTTTGTTGATATCCACAGTCCTGATGCAAACAATTCCGGTCATAACTATAATTTATGGTATGGCAAGGAAACAGCAGATGGAACAATGGTAACAACTGATGTATGGATAGACACCCTTACATGGCTTGCAGATAAGTATAGCAATGATGATACTATCCTTGGATATGACCTTAAAAACGAACCACACGGAAAAGGTCAGGAGGGTTCAAAAGCTGCAAAATGGGACGGTTCAACAGATGAAAACAACTGGGCTTATGCCGCAACGAAATGTGCAAATTCAATTCTTAAAGTAAATCCGAATGCACTTATTTTCATTGAAGGTGTCGAGCAGTCTTTAAAGAGCAACAGCTACACATGGGGACAGCCTGATTCAAAAACAGATCCTCCTTATATTCCTGCATGGTGGGGCGGAAACCTCAGAGGAGTAAAAGATTATCCTGTAACACCTGATTCAGGTACAAGTCAGATTGTTTATTCTCCTCACGATTATGGTCCTGGTGTTTATGAACAGACATGGTTCCAGAAAGACTTTACAACTCAAACTCTTCTTGATGACTATTGGTATGATACATGGGCATATGTAAATGATCAGGATATTGCACCTCTTCTTATGGGTGAATGGGGTGGATTTATGGACGGTGACAGAAACGAAAAGTGGCTCACTCTTCTTCGTGATTATATGATAGATAATCATATCAACCACACTTTCTGGTGTCTTAATACAAATTCGGGCGATACAGGCGGACTTTGGACAAGTCTTGGATTCCAGCAGGGCAGCGGAACGACAATCGAATGGGATGCTGATAAATATGCTCTTCTTAAACCTGCACTCTGGCAAACAAAAACATCGGGTAAGTTCATTGGTCTTGACCACGCAACAGCACTTGGCACAAACGGAACAGGTATCAGCGTTTCAGACTATTACGCAGATTATGCGAAATCAGAAGGAAGTAACCTTAATGCCGGAAAAGGCGGAAGTTCAGTTGAACCTGCAACAAAAAATCCGACTGAAACCACAAATCCTCAGCCTTCTGAACTTAAAGGCGATGTTACTAATGACGGCAAACTTGATACAGCCGACATCATTTTGTTCACAAGATATATTCTTAATTCAGAAACTGCAAAAGATAAGCTTGAATATATTTCAAGAGGCGATATGAATGGTGATAAGAAACTTAATGTTGTTGACTTATCATTGCTCAGAGAGGCAGTTTCAAAGTAAAAATGACTTATTAATAAAACAAAAATCCACCTTTCAAGGTGGATTTTTTTCTATTTACTCAACAAATTTATCTTCCGGAATGTTATCTTTATCGACAATAAGGGTAATGGCTCTTTTTTTATTTTCTATTATGTGAACTTTTTCTTTTCCACCAAATTCACCATCAAGTGTCCACGGAATATCTTTGTTGTCAACGATTGTAAATTTTGCTTTTTTTGCTCTGAAAGATACAAAAACATCTTTGTCCGCACCTTCCTTAATGTTGTTTAAAGAGGTTACTATTTTATGAAAATCAATAAGATTTTTCGGCTTTTTAACAAGCGTAACTTCAAAAACACCATCATCATAAAGAAAATTATCAAGAGAAAGGAATCCTGCCACTGATGATGAATTTGTAACCATACCATATACAAAGTTTCCTTCAACAGAAATTTTCTCATCTTTTTCTGAAATATATTCCACTTTCATATTGCATGACATTTCAGTGTATTTTCCAAGCTTTGAAATGCCGTTGAAAATGTATGCAACATGTCCAAGAATATTTTTTATATTCTGTGGTGTTTCATATGAAATATCCGTAAAAACGCCAAATGCTGCAACATATAAAAATGTTTTGTCATTGCACACACCAACATCGCAAAGTACTTTTTTACCATCAACAAATGCTTCTGCAGCTTTTTCAACATTAAGCGGTATTCCAAGACCTTTTGCAAAATCGTTCGTTGAACCTGTCGGGATATATCCAACGGGAAGCTCTATTGATGCATTCATAACACCGTTTATTACTTCGCTAAAAGTGCCATCGCCGCCCGAACACAAAATATAATCATATTTTCCCGATTCACAGGCTTCTTTTGCTCTGACCGTTGCATCTCCACGGCTTTGAGTTGAATAAATTGTTGTTTCCATTCCCGACTTTGTAAGTATATCAACAACTGAACCAAGTTTTGCTCCAATAACTGATTTCCCTGAATTTAAATTTACTATATAGAAAACTTTCAAAATAACAACTCCTTTTAAATTTATTTAATTTTTAGCTTAAATCAGCCTTTTCTTCTTCCGTGACGTTCTCTGCCTTTTCTGCCGCCGAATTTTTCAGAATTTCTTCTGTCTTTGTTTCTTCCGCTGTGTCTGTCGTGCGACTTGCTGAAATCACGTTTGAAATTATCTTTTTTTCTGTCGTGAGATTTGTTGTTTCTTTCTCTTGTACTTCCTTTTTCGTTTCGTCCGTCTTGCGAACTTAACTTTACTTTTATATCATTGTCCTTGATTTTCTCATTCTGCATTGATTCAAGGATAAAATTCGCTTCGGATTCAGGTATTTCAACTGTTGTATATTTATCGAAAATATCTATTTTTCCAAAATTTCCGCCTTTTAAACCAGTTGCTTCAACCAGTGCACCAAGTACAAAATTCGGTGCAATTCTGCGGTTTCTGCCTATATTTATTTCAAGCTTGACTGTTTTTTCGCCCTTATGCTTTGAATTTCTTCCTCTTATTGGTCTTGTTCCGCTTAAATCAGGAACATTTTTTATTTCAGGAAGTATTCTGTCACGAATTAACATTCCTGCAAGCTGTGACATTGATATTTCCTTTTCAAAGCATATCTTTTCTGCAAGCTGAATATATTTTTCATCAGATGAATCTGTATTTTCTGCTGATATTTCATCAAACACTTCAGCACATTTCATATCTGTAACTTTTTTTCTGTCAGGAAGCATTGCTTCATTTATATCCGCTTTTATATATGCTGAAATGTCATCAAGCTGCATAAGCTGTTTTCTTCCGCATACAAAAGAATAAGCTTTGCCCTCTTTTCCTGCACGTCCTGTTCTTCCTATTCTGTGAATATAATATTCATAATCCTGCGGAATATCATAGTTGAAAACTATTTCAACATTATCAATATCAATTCCTCTTGCGGCAATATCAGTTGCTATAAGTATTGAAACAGTTCCCTTTTTGAAACTTTCCATAACCTGAGTTCTCTGTGTCTGTTTCATATCTCCATGTAAACCTGCCGCACGGAATCCTCTTTTTAAAAGTTCCGTTGTAAGGTCATCTGCCATTTTTTTAGTATTGCAGAATATCATTGATGACTTAGGATTTTCAGAAACAAGAAGAATATGAAGTGCATCTGTTTTTCTTCCCATCGCAACATTTACATAATACTGTTTTATAAGGTCAACCGTTTTATATTTGCTTTTTATTTCAATTTTAAGCGGATCATTCTGGTATTTATTTGTTATTGCAAGAATTGCAGGAGGCATTGTTGCAGAAAATAAAACAACCTGTCTTTGTTCAGGAGTTTTTTCAAGGACTGCTTCAATATCTTCTCTGAATCCCATATTAAGCATTTCGTCCGCTTCATCAAGAACAAGTGTTTCAAGATTATCAAGTTTAAGAGTGCGTCTTCTTATGTGGTCAAGGACTCTTCCAGGAGTTCCGCAAACTATATTTACGCCTCTTTTAAGGGCTTTTATCTGCGGTTCAATTGATGCACCGCCATAAACTGCTGTTATCTTTACATTTTTTTTATATTTGCTGAATTTTTTAAGTTCTTCACAAACCTGCATAGAAAGTTCTCTTGTAGGGCAAAGTATAAGAACGGCAACATTTTCAGCATTTTCTTCATTTATTTTTTCAATAACAGGTATACCAAATGCGGCTGTTTTACCTGTTCCTGTATTTGATTTGCCTATAACATCTCTGTTTTCAAGAATTGCAGGTATACTTTTTTCCTGTATTTCTGTCATTTCTTCAAAACCAAGGTCATCAACAGCTTCTATTATTTCTTTTGATATTTCAAGTTCGTTAAATTTCATCATTTCCTCTTTTCAAATCAAATGTTTTACGTCGTTATCTTTTTATTATAACACTTATATATTGATAAAATCAAACTTTAAATGTAAACAAAAAACAAATCTGTTTAAATAATTAGGAAGCGGCGTGTCGCCGCAGCCAAGTCACCCCACGTCACTAAAAATATAAGGGTAATTTTTTGGTTAAAGCCCCTGCCAGGGGCGATTTTGCTTTATGTGTATCTACCTCTCAGTCAGCATTCGCTGACAGCTCTCCTTAAAAGGCGAGCCTTGTCTGTATAGTACAAATTTACTGAAAAAGCCTCTCCTTTTAAGGAGAGGTGGCACAGCGTAGCTGTGACGAAGAGTTTTTTTAATTTGTCAGTTTAGCTGACACCACAATTCCTAATTCAAACTTATAAAAATATTTCTTGACTTATTTTATTGAATCGTGGTATAATATAGTTGTAAATCAATCGTTTATCCACTTAAAAAATAAAAAAACGGAGGTAAATAAAATGGCAGTTACAGAAGTTACAAGCAGCAATTTTGAAAATGAAATAGTTAAGTCAGACAGACCTGTTCTTATTGATTTATGGGCAAGCTGGTGCGGACCATGTAAAATGATGTCACCGCTCGTTGATGAAATTTCAGAAAAGATAACAGACGTTAAGTTCTGCAAAATAAACGTTGATGACGAACCTGCTCTTGCACAGTTTTTCAACGCTTCAAGCATTCCTATGTTTGTTATGGTAAAAGACGGAGTCATTGCAGATGCCGTTGTAGGAGCAAGACCTGCCGCTGACCTTGAAGAATTCATTAATAAAAATAAATAATTAAGCACAAGAATTAATGTGTCAAAAGATATGGCACATTAATTCTTACTATAAGAGGAGATTACTATGAATTATGAAATTAAAGGAACACCTTTTCCTGTTGTGATATGCAATCTTGCAGCAAACGAATCAATGGATTGTCAGAAAGGCGGTATGGCGTGGATGTCGCCTAATATGGTTATGGCAACAAGAGGCGGTGGACTTGGAAAAATGTTTAGCAAAGCAATTTCGGGCGAATCTATGTTCACAAATACATATACAGCACAAGGCGGACCTGGGCAAATTGCTTTTAATGTTCACGCACCCGGAACAATTCTCCCTTTTCAGGTTGCACCAGGAAGGTCAATAGTTGCACAGAAAAGTTCTTACCTTGCAAGCGAAAAAGGTGTTGATATGTCAATTTTCTTCCAAAAGAGAATTTCTTCAGGATTTTTCGGTGGCGAAGGCTTCATTATGCAGAAATTTTCAGGAAATGGAATAGTTTTTCTTGAAATTGACGGAAGTATTGTTGAATATCAGCTTCAGGTTGGTCAGTCAATACTTGTTGACACGGGTTATCTTGCTGCTATGGACGAAACTTGTCAGATTTCAGTTGAAACTGTTAAAGGTGTCGGCAATATTTTTCTTGGCGGCGAAGGATTTTTCAACACAAGAATAACAGGACCAGGTCACGTTTGGCTGCAAACAATGCCTGTTCCGACTTTTGCAGAAGCAATTGCAAAATATATTCCTACAAAATCAAATTAATAAAATTTCTTTTCTCTGCCGTTTAAAAGCGGCAGATTTTTTATTTAATAAAAAATTAAGCCTTTGACTTGCCAACTTCCTTCTCAGATGAGCTTTATTGTAACTTGATATTTGAATAAAATTTCTCATTTATAGCCTCTCCTGAAAGGAGAGGGGGACCGCTGTTAGGCAGTGGAGAGGTTTTAGATAAGTCGCCGAATGGCGACACTTTAATTCCTCATTCCTAACTCCTCATTCCTAATTCTTAAAATTTCTCATTTCTAATTTTTTATTTATTGATAGAAACCGCACTTTTCAAACGTAATAAATAAATGAAAGGAGGTAATCAAGTGATTATAGATGAAAACAATTTTATCGGTCAGATAAAGGATCAGAATGAAGATGCACTTAAATATATTATCGATAAATACGGCGGACTTGTCAAGTCTGTTGTTTCAAAAACTCTTTATGCATATCCGCAGGATATAGAAGAATCTGTGCTTGATACTTTTATGAAAGTCTGGCAGAATATTAAGTATTTTGATGAATCGAAAAATACTTTTAAAAACTGGATAGCTGCAATTGCGAAATATCGTGCAATTGATAAGTTAAGACAAATAAGAAAATCAGAAATAATAACCGACATAGAAGATGATAAACTCGAAAACATATCTGAAATATCAGATGACACTGTATTCAATGATGCAATAGAAGAACTTTTGTCTTGTCTTAACAAAAGTGATAAAGAACTTTTCATAAAGCTCTATATTCAGGGATTAACCATTGAAGAAATATCAAAAGAAACAGGAAAAAGCAAAGCTTTGATATATAATCATATATCAAGAAGAAAGAAAAAAATAATCTGTGCCAATCCATCTGTAATCAAAAGGAGTGATAAAAATGGCTAAAAACATATATAATTTGCTCAATAATGTCAAAATTGATACTGAAAATTATGAAAATACAGAACTTGAGCAAAGCGAAAAAGATAATATATTTAACTGCATTATGGAAAGTCAGAAAGGAAAGAAAGTTATGAAAAAAACAGGAAGCATAAAAAGAAGAATACTCGTATTTACAGCCGTTTTTGCAGCAGCATCAGTTTTGGTTGTCGGAATGACTTTAAACACAAACAAAAACACAGGTGGTTCAAATTCTAATATTTCTTCTTCAGAAGCAAAAAAAGGAAATTCGTTTATGCTAAGAGCAGGTGCTTACGAAAGCGATTCAGATTCAAACTCGGGTAAACTTGTTTTAAAAGATAATGGCACCGGAATAAACAATTTCACAAGTATGGAATTTCAGGTAATTGGCGAAAATATCGCTGATGTCAATCTCTCTGTTAATAAAGGCTGTCTTGCAAAAATAATCAAAACAAAAACAGATGGGAACCTTGGAACAGATTATGAAAACGCAACGGAACTAAATCAGGAAAATAAAGATTTTTCGGAAGATAATGAGCAAAATACTGATGATTATATAATCGGATATTCAAATGGAAATAATTCGATGTCAGTTTCAAAGTCAGAAGATGCAGGAAGTGATAACTCTTTGCCAGAAAATGACTACAATCATATACAGGACTGTATAGGAACAGATGAGGGAACTTTCATTTATGATTATACAAATCTCGGAAGCAGTGTACAGGAAAAGTACGACCCGAATGTTTACTACGGCTTCTGTGTTTCAGGAGAAAGATATAAAGAAATTTCAAATGAATATTATGAGGATTTACCAAAAATTTTCCATACATGCTATGACGAATTTAATGGCGGTGAACTTACTGTTGAAGTGACCTACACAGATGGTGAAAAAGAAAAAGCCGTTTATTCTCTTGCATCAGGAAAATTAAAAGTCGATGATAAAAATTATGCAATTCAGGAATTTGTAACAAACGAAGATGAGGGCTATATATATGGTGTTATAGCTTCAGAAGAATAGACTCCATAATTAAATATCTATACTCACACGCTGCAAAAGCGTTCTCTCAAAATATGGGAGAACGCTTTATTTTATTTATCTTTAGGTTTGAAAATAAGTGAAGCAAGCAGACCAAATAGCAACGCCGCTGTTATACCTCCTGCCGCACTGCTTATACCGCCTGTAAAAATACCAAGCAAGCCGTTTTCATCAACTGCATCACGCACACCGTCTGCAAGAAGATGACCAAAACCTGTTAGCGGAACTGATGCACCTGCACCAGCAAATTCAACAAAG
>JALEJO010000149.1 GCA_022769365.1 Oscillospiraceae bacterium
CTGCCGTCTTCTGTTTTCAGCTTGAACATATTTCTCCTTTCTTTTTTCAAAAATTAATGTCTAAAATTGGTAAATAGTGATTGACATTTTCTTAATTATAGTATATAATATATTTGATGTTGGTTAATAGTATTTACCAATGTGATAAAATTATACATTAGAGGAGAAAAAATATGGGTACTAAAGTTAAAATCAGTTACTTATCAGATACGAAAAAGCTGAAAATTTCCGTTGATGATAAAGAATTTGATACGTCAAGAATAAATGGTAAAGATATTTCTGAGTGGGCGTATCCTTTTATAATTAAAAATATTCACTGGAACGGAATATATGATGAACTTTCTGAGTTTTTAGGAGAAAAAGAATTTAATATTCAGTTTGACGGTGACACGGCTTCTTATGAAATTTTAAAGAATGCTGTCAGTGGAAAACCTGTAAAAGTTGCCGGAACTGACAATAAAGTTGTAATTCTTTACAAAAAAGAACCTCTTTCAACAATTATAACTGTAAACGGAAAAAAATTTGATACATCTAAACTTCAGAACAGATATATTGATGAATGGATTTCACCATTTCAGTTCAGAGATGTTAAATGGGACGGAATATTCAAAGAACTTGAAAATTTCATCGGTATTGATGTTTATACCATTCAGTTTTCAGGCGACCAGGACGATATGAAAGAACTTATGAAAAAATGTCCTGAAAATGTAAGTATCATTTATAAAGCATTGGGAACAGCTTCAACGCCAAAAACAAAATTTGTAAGAAAACAGAATACGTCTGCAACAGGTGAGGCTGTTAATAATGCCCCAAAATCTGAATCAACCGTTTCTTCTCAAAGTATAGACACATCAAGTGTTTCAAAATTTGCAGAAGATACAGTTTCTATGATGAAACAGGATATTTCAGATGACGAAATAAATCAGAATCTTAATAATATCCCTATTAAAAACGAGTTCATCAGAAAGAATATAATGGCTATTTGTGCCGCAATTTCGATAATTTTAGGTCTGTTACCATTTATCAAATATTCTTGCAAAGTTACAGCCAGTGGAGATTTTGCCGATGAAATAGCATCTACAGGTTCAACTGAACAAACATTTAATCTTTTCCAATTACTTTCTGGTGATATAAATTCTTTCTTCACGATTGTGCTGTTTATAATTCCTATACTGCTCATAATCATGAATTACATTAAACCTTTAAGACCATATAGACGTGCAATAGCAATAATAGCTCCTGCATTGAGTTTTATAAGTGAAATTATCCTTTTTTTCATAATCAGAGCAACTTGCATATCTGTTGCCAAAACATCAAGTGGTGGCGGCGATGATTTTTCAATGAGTACTAAAGTACATACAATTCCTCACATAGGTTTTTATCTTCTCCTTGTAAGTTATATTCTGACTGCTGTAGTTGGTTTCATAACATATTATGGAATGAAAATTCCTGATAAGCTTCCAATAAAGAAGAAATAGTTTTAAAAAGGAGAATTTAAAATGATATGTCCGAATTGCGGAATGGAATTTGATGAAAAAAATGGTGTTTGTCCTTTGTGTGGATTTGCTCTTGATTCTGAAATTGATGAAGAGCAAATTCAAATACCTGAAAATGAATCTGAACTATCTGATAATGATTTTCAAAATATAAATCAACAAACGTCTGAAAATGTTATCCAAAAGAAAAATAATAAAATTTTACCTATTGTGATAGCCATAATTGCTATTCTTTTGGTTGCAGGTATTGCAATAGCTGCCTTTTTTAGTATGAACAATAAAAACAAAAATTCAAATGACAAATCAATTCTTGAAAATAATAGCACAGATATTTCTACTGAAACAGAAGAAATATCAATATCAGAAACGGTTATTGAAGAAAACTCTACACAAGCAAGCACTGTTGTTGAAACAACGACTGAAGAAACTACTATTGAAGAAACAAAAGCAGAGGAATCAGGTCAATACGAAATATTTTTTAGTGCAGATGAACTTCTTAAAGATGCTGGTCTTGAAGGTGCATTAGATTCTGCACATATAGTTGCGGCTGTTGCCAGCAATGTTACATCAAGTAGTGGAAAAGCAGAAGTAAAAACAGAAGATGTTTGTGGTTTTGCAAACCTTATAAGTGTTACAGTTACAGGAGCAACTGAAAAAGAAGTTGTATTAAGTGGTACGATAACAACATATGGTGTTGACAGTTATGAAGGTCAGGAAGTTACTTATTCAGATCAAACAGGTGCGTTTATGTATAAAAAATCAGCAGATGATACCTCATCAGATTCTCCAAAATCGAATAATGCATCAGTACAGACACAGGATTTAGGTGAAGGATTTTTTGGTACAATAAATGCATCAGAAGGAAGCGTCGATGGCTTAACTACAAATTATGTAGTTAATGGAGGAGGGTACGAAGTTCAACATCATGTCCAAGATGGTTGGAGAATAATCGCTGAAACAAAATGTACATCAATGGGAATAACATGGTACGAATGTTGGGATGCAGATGATGGCGATTATTATGGTTGGATAGATTCATCATTCCTATTTCTTTACAATTATTAATAAACTTTCAGGAGGAAAATATGAATAAAAAAGCAAAGAATATAGTAGCGATTTTATCGTCAATTATGTGTTTTTCATCTCTATCATTACCAAATGTATCGGCTGAAAATGCAGCATTTCAAAACAATTCTATATCTTTTGAAAATGTTAAAACATATGGAGATGTAAATGGTGATGGAAAAGTTGATTCAAAGGACGCTGTTATAATTTTAAAAACATATGCTGAAAACCTTGCAAAAGGCACACCAAGTTCAGGTAAAGGTGATGTTGACAGAAATGGTTCAGTAGATTCAAAAGATGCTGTTGCCGTTTTGATTTACTATGCACAACAACTTGTTGATTCTGCTCCAAAGGTGGACTATTATTCAGCATTCTATGATAGTTTAGATCAAGCTGATAAGTTGAATAAAGGGTCATTTTATAGAGATTATACTCTTTATGATATAAATGGTGATGGTGTATATGAATTTATTCTCAAATTTGGAAATTATGAAGCCGAAATAGTTTATAAATTTTGGACCATTGATGGAAGAGATATCAAATTCTGTGGAACACTTGCTGGAGGAAATTCACATCTTGAAGAAAAAGATGGAAAGTTATATTTATTGAATTGTCATAATGGATATGAAGCAATTTATTCAATTTCAATGAATGGAAATGAAGTACTTTCAACAGAAATATATAATTCGGGAAATAAAAATCTTACAGATTATTTTTCATATGGAACAAGTGTAAAAATGTATGATGTATCTGATAAATCTCTTCTTAGCAGCAAAAGTACTGCAAATTTTGGATTCGGTTATTATCAGGAAGAATTATACTAATTCTTTATCGAAAGCAAGAAAATAATACAAACAAAAAACCGCAAATACGTAAAATAAATGTATTTCAATAAAAAATTTATTTTATCTATTGACAAGTAAAAATAAAAGTGATATAATAATGCTATAAGTTAAGATATTATCACGTTGAAGAGGAAGAAACGTGCGAAAAAGGCAGGTACAGAGAGTCTTTTGTATGCTGAGAAAAAGAATGATGCCTTGCAGGTTTTACCACCCTCCGAGTCTGTCCAATAAACAGCGTTTTGTCTGCGTTACAAGACTTGAATGAGGCATTGCAGAGTCATTTTGCGTGCGAAAATGGGTGGAATCACGATAAAAAACGGTCGTCCCATAGGTATATAAGTGTACCTATGGGACGTTTTTATTTTAATTAAAAGGAGTAATGGAAAATGTTAAAAATAAAATTGCCTGACGGCAGTATCAGAGAAGCAGAAGTAAATACACCTGCATATGAAGTAATAAAAGGAATTGGTACAGGTCTTTTTAAGTCTGCCTGTTGTGTAAAAATAAACGGTGAAGTAAAAGACCTCAGAACACCTTTAACAGAAGATTGCGATTTTGAAGTTTGTACTTTCGATTCACTCGACGGTAAAAAAACTTTCTGGCATACAGCTTCCCATATTCTCGCACAGGCTGTTAAACGTCTTTATCCTAATGCAAAGCTTGCAATAGGTCCTGCAATAGACAATGGTTTCTACTATGATTTTGATGTTGAAAAGCCTTTTGATGCTGAAGAACTCAAAAAAATTGAAGCTGAAATGAAGAAAATTGTCAAGGAAGGTTTAAAACTTGAACAGTTTGAACTTTCTCCTGAAGATGCAATTGCAAAATTAAAGGAAATGGACGAACCTTACAAAGTTGAACTCTGTGAAGAACACGTTGGAAAAGGCGAACCAATTTCATTCTATCAGCAGGGCGATTTTGTTGACCTTTGTGCCGGTCCTCACCTTATGTCAACATCAACAGTAAAAGCTTTCAAGCTTCTTTCATGCACAGGTGCATACTGGAGAGGCGACGAAAAGAACAAGATGCTTTCAAGAATATATGCAATAGCTTTTCCAAAGGCTTCAATGCTTGAGGAACATCTTAAAAAACTTGAAGAAGCAAAACTTCGTGACCACAATAAACTCGGTCGTGAACTTGAATATTTCACAACAGTTGATACAATTGGTCAGGGACTTCCTGTTCTTCTTCCAAAGGGTGCAAGAGTTGTTCAGCTTCTTCAGAGATGGGTTGAAGATGTTGAACAGGAACATGGATATCTTTTAACAAAAACACCTCTTTTTGCAAAGAGAGAATTCTATAAAATTTCAGGTCACTGGGATCATTATCTTGATGGTATGTTTATTTTAGGCGATCCATATGATGAAACAAAAGAATGTTTTGCACTTCGTCCTATGACTTGCCCATTCCAGTATCAGGTATTTTTAAATCGTCAGCGTTCATACAGAGATCTTCCTATGCGTCTTGGCGAAACATCAACACTTTTCAGAAAAGAAGATTCAGGCGAAATGCATGGTCTTATTCGTGTTCGTCAGTTCACAATTTCAGAAGGACACCTTGTTCTCCGTCCTGATCAGCTTGAAGAAGAATTTAAAGATTGTCTTGCTCTTGCAAAGGAAATGCTCGAAACAGTCGGACTTCTTGAAGACTGTACATTCAGATTCTCACAGTGGGACCCTGCAAACCCTAAGAATAAATATGAGGGAACAAAAGAACAGTGGGATCACGCACAGAGAGTTATGGGACAGATTCTCGATCATCTCGGCGTAAAATATACAATTGGTATTGATGAAGCTGCTTTCTATGGTCCAAAGCTTGATATTCAGTATAAGAACGTATACGGCAAGGAAGATACACTTGTTACAATTCAGATTGATATGCTTCTTGCACAGAGATTCGGTATGTACTATATCGACAAGGACGGACAGAAGAAACTCCCTTACATCATTCACAGAACTTCACTCGGCTGCTATGAAAGAACTCTTGCATATATGATTGAAAAATATGCAGGCGTTATGCCTTTATGGCTTGCTCCTGAACAGGTAAGAATACTTCCTATCGGTGCAAATCACGTTGAATATGCAAACAGCATTGCAGACAGACTTAAAAAAGCAGGTATGAGAGTTACAGTTGATGCAAGAGATGAAAATATCGGTCCTAAGATTAAAGCATCAAGACTTGAAAGAATACCATACACATTCATCATAGGCGACAAGGAAATGGAATCAGGCACAGTTACAGTTCGTTCAAGAAAAGAAGGCGAACTTCCAAATGTTCCTGTTGATGAAATTTACAATAAGCTTATTACAGAAGTTGCCACAAAGGCAAAATAAACTCTTTCTACCAACCTTAAAAACGCTTCCATATCATTTGGAGGCGTTTTTTAATATTATTATATAAATTAGGAATGAGAAGTGAGGAATGAGGAATTATGGTGTCGACCGATGGCGACTTATTTAAAACCTCTCCGTCACAGCTACGCTGTGCCACCTCTCCTTAAAAGGAGAGGCTTTAAATGGGTAATTATAAGACTGTTTTTAAGGCTCGCCTTTTAAGGAGAGCTGTCAGCTTTAGCTGACTGAGAGGTTTAAAATTCGTCAGCGACAGCTGACACCATAATTCCTCATTCCTAATTCCTCACTCCTCATTATAATATAGTTCTTTAATAAAAAAGTATTGA
>JALEJO010000015.1 GCA_022769365.1 Oscillospiraceae bacterium
AATGAATTATCAGCAGGATGATATGTTGAAACAATATCCATAACATAGCTTCTTATATTCATATCATCGTTTGCATATGCTATTTCCATAAGATTTGATAATTTATCAAGAAAAGTATTTACTTCAAACGGAATAGGACAACCAATATGTATAAGTTTATTTTTGGTCTTTTTAAGCCCTTCTTCAGCCATAAGTTTTTCTTCAAAAAGCTTTTCACCCGGTCTGAGTCCTGTATAATCGATTTTTATATCAACATCAGGTCTGAGTCCCGAAAGCTTTATAAGATTTCTTGCAAGGTCAGCAATTTTAACAGGCATACCCATATCAAGAACAAATATTTCCCCGCCTTTGGCATATGTTCCTGCCTGTAAAACAAGAGAAACCGCTTCAGGAATCGTCATAAAGTATCTTATTATATCAGGGTGTGTAACTGTTACAGGTCCGCCTTTTGCAATCTGTTTTTTGAAAATAGGAATAACCGAACCATTGCTTCCAAGAACATTTCCAAATCTTACTGCAACAAATTCTGTTTTAATTTTTTCAGGATTTTTAAGTGTTCCCTCAACAGAATTAAACTCATCACCTGCAAAATGTGTAAATAATTTAGGGAGTTCATTTGCTCTTCCCTGCCTTATTTTTTCATCAAAACTTTGTATTATCATTTCACAAAGTCGCTTTGATGCACCCATTATATTTGTTGGATTTACAGCCTTATCTGTTGATATAAGAACAAATCTTTTACAACCATATAGCATTGCTGCATAAGCTGTTTTATACGTTCCAATTGCATTGTTTTTAATTGACTCACATGGACTGTCTTCCATAAGCGGAACATGTTTATGTGCAGCTGCATGATATACTATGTCAGGTCTATATTCTTTAAAAACAGAATTTATTTTCCTTGAATCTCTTACAGAACCTATCAATGTTACAAGGTTAAGATTTGGATATTTTGCTCTTAACTCAAGTTGTATTGCATATGCATTGTTTTCATACACATCAAAAATTATAAGCTGTTTCGGATTATGGCTTGCTATTTGTCTGCAAAGTTCAGAACCAATCGAACCGCCACCGCCTGTAACAAGTATTGTTTTACCTGTTATAAACTCAAAAACTTCTTTTAAATCAGCTTTAATAGGTTCTCTTCCAAGTAAGTCTTCAACAGAAACATCTTTCATTGCCTTTACAGAAACATCACCATTTACAAGCTGATAAACACCAGGAAGCTGTTTTAATTCACAACTTGTTTCGTTGCAGATATTAAGTATATCTCTTTTTTCATCTGCTTTTGCACTTGGAATAGCAATATATATTTTGTTTATTCCAAATTTTTCAACATTTTCAAGTATACTGTCACGACCACCGACAATAGGAACATTGTCCATAAATCTGTTCCATTTGTTGCAGTCATCATCTATAAAGCAGCAAACTTCATCATTCATTTGTGATGAACGCTTTATATCTCTCATTATAAGCTGTCCAGCAGCACCTGCACCTATTATCATAACTTTTCCGACAGGTTCAGATGTTTTAAGATTTTTTCTGTAAAGAAGAACAAATCTATAGGAAAATCTTATTCCAATAACAGTTATAAATTGAAGAATTATTCCAAAAATGTAATATGAAACAGGCATTCTTTCAAAAAGAAGTGTCATCAGAACACAATGCACCACAATTGTAACAAATGTTGCCACAATAACTCTGCAAAGTTCTGTATAACTTGCGTATTTCCATATACTCTGATATAATTTCAAAAAATAGAAAATCACAACACACATAAGTGCATAAAGCGGTACAAATTTAAAATAAGCATTCAGATAATTCTTTGGAATGGAATTATAACTTAAATCAAATCGAAGCAATAATGCACCAAAATACGATAAAGCAATTGCAATAACATCATAAATCATCAGGATCAACGCAACTGCATGCCACTTTTTTGATTTATTCAATTTCATAAAATTTCATCTCTCCCAATTTTTTAACCCAAAAACATATTTGACTTTTCTATATATTCCGCCTTGCATTTTTTTTGCAAAACGTCCCAATTTGGTTTTCTGTCATCAAGATTATGACTATCTGAACCAAAAATTATATTTCTTTCCTGTTTAAAAAGCTTTTTTACAAAACTTTTCTCTTTGAACTTTTCAAAAGCTTCATTATTTACCTGAAGAACAGTATCAAGTTCAAGCACCTGTTCCATTTCATCTTTTTTATAATAATCAAGATACCTGTGGATATGTGCAAGAATTACTTTAAGTTTAAGCGATGTTGAAATATTGTCTATTTCTTCAAGATACCAAGGTTTAAAAGGTGCATATGGCAATTCCAGAAGAATAAACCCTGTTTTTCCAATTGACAGCTTTTCAAGTCCTTCAAGTTCACATATTCCCCTTTCAATCGCAACTTCTGAACCAAGATTAATATCTGTTATTTCAGGTTTTGCGTTCATAAGAGAATCAAAAGCCTTTTGCCTTTTATTTAAATAACTTTCTGTGTTTTTTTCCCTATGTGCATAGAAATGCGGAGTCGCAATGATTTTTTTAACACCCTGTTCTTTCATCATTTTCACCATAGAAAGAGATGTTTCAACGCTATCAGAACCATCATCTATTCCTGGTAAAATATGACAATGATAATCAGTTATATTCCCACTCATTGCAAATCCCCCTTAATTTTTTATTTATCCTTTTTATCTTCTTTCTTTTCAGAATCCTCTTTTTTATCTTCTGCATATTTGTAATTATAATCATACTTGTACTTGTATTTATACTTGTAATTTGAATAATAACCTGCACCATGCTTGTGCTGGACATCATTAAGAACAAATCCAAGAACATTACAATTTGCAAGTTCAAGCTGCTTCTGTGCATCTTCAACTTCCGCAAAAGTTGTAACCCCATAACGTACAACTATTATCGCACCTGCAATCAGATTAGCCATACCGCTGATATCTGAAACAACATTTATTGGTGAACAGTCAATAAGTATAATATCATATTCCTTTTTAAGCTTTTCAAGAAGTTCCTCCATCTTCTTTGAAGCAAGTAGTTCTGAAGGGTTCGGAGGAATTGTTCCAGCTGTTAAAATATCAAGGTTTCCCGTCACAGATTTATGTATCGCTTTATCAAGAAGCTTTTCATCAGTCAGAACATTTGACAAACCGATTTTATTTGATAAGTTGTAAAGCTTATGCTGAACAGGTTTTCTCATATCTGCATCAATAAGAAGTATTTTCTTTTCAGTTTCAGACATTGCATAAGCAATATTTGAAATTGTAACAGATTTACCCTCTGCCGGATTTGAACTTGTTATTGAAACAACTTTATTATCATTTGCTGAAATGATAAAGTTTAAAGCTGAACGTATTCCCTTGTATGATTCAAGGACACTAAAAGGAATATCTTTGTTATTGTAAAGAACTTTCTTTTTTCTGTTTGCTGTTGTTCCGATTTCTTTTTTCTTTTCTTTCTTGCCAATGCTCTGAATTTCGCCAATAATAGGCTTTTTATATTTTTCTGTAAGTTCCGCTGTATCTTTAACAGTGTTATCAAAGAAATCAATAAGCAAAATTACAAGAACTGCAAGCATAAGACCTGCAAGAAATCCTATTGCTGTATTTTTCGGAATATTAGGCGAAACTGCATCATCATAAATTTTAGCATTGCCTATTTTTTCAACCGAACCTGCACCAACAACTCTTATAAGAAATTCAGGTGCAACATCAGCCATAATGTTGCAGAGATCTGCGGAAAGTTTCGCATTTTTTGTTGTAGCTGTAATTTCCAGAACTTCAGTTTCATCAACTGCTTTCATACTATAGCATGATCTGAGAGATGAGTCAGTAATTTTACCATTCTTAACAGTAAAATACTCTGAAAGCTCTTCTTCTGAATACTTTTTTGAAAGTCTGTCGCCGACTTCATCCATAGCAGCATCATTACTTAAAATAACGATATATGTGCTTACGAGTGATTTTGAAACATAAAGGTCATTGTTATTTAAGCCCTGTTGCTGATTATTTTGTTCATCACTGTTTTTTACATACATTGATATATTTGACTGATACTGTTTTGCAACAGCAAATTTTGTATATGTAAATGTAAGAACTGCACCAACAACTGCCGCCGCAACAATCCACCATATGTGACTTAAAAATAAAAATACCAAATCCTTTACCGTATAGCTTTTCTTCATTATTTCAAATAATCCTCGTTTCTTGTATAATCAACATATAAGCCTGATTTTCACAGAACACATTTTCTGCCATGTCAAACAGTCACGCCAAAAACCAAATTCTCACATTGTACCAAATTCATCAAATTTTCTTGTGTATAAATATTGAAATTGTTTTTTGACATTTATCACACATGCTACGCATTAATTCACTCAATTTTCTGCATCTTTTCATATTATACATCAAAAAAAAAAAAAAAGCAACAAAAAATCAATATTTAGACAAGTTAGAAATAAATTTCATCATTTCATACAAATCAAATAGTTTAATTGTAGTGAAAAATATAGAAATTGATTGGTTTGAAAAAGTTAAATAAACAGCAGAATAATAAAGTTTTTTCGTCAATCAAAAATTTCTCAACTGTATTAATAAGAGAACAAATTTATAAAAAGGAGCCCGAAAGCAAACAAATGCTTTCGGGCTTTTCTTTGCCTGCACTGCTGCCGTGCAGGTGCTTTAGAGGAGTAGAGGCTGAGCATTTTAACAGAGTGAACATCAGGCATAAAACAGCTGTCCTGATATTCACGGCTGAATCATACGCCCTGCATTTCTGCTCTCCTCTATGATTCAGCCACTCTCTGTATTCTAAATCACTAATATTCGAAGTTTGCCTTTTCTCTATTTACCTTGCTTTTTACATCGTTTTTATTTCTGTCTGTTTCATCACCTCTCCTCTTTTTGAAATGCTTGTTTTTTCAAGAAGGCAGGTTATTATTACACTCAAACCTGCAAAGAGATTTATAGATATGTTGCATTAAAATCAAAAATAACACGATCTGAACAATTCTATAAAAATCAGATAGGAGTTGATCTTGTGATGTATCAATACAATATATCCTTTCATGACACAATGCACACAACAAAACCGACCGGTACAGAGATTGGAAACATCAGTAATCATCTAGCAGAAACACAGATGAACTACA
>JALEJO010000042.1 GCA_022769365.1 Oscillospiraceae bacterium
CTCCACTTTTAAAGTGAAGGCTCTTTTGTTATCTATTAGTTTAATTTATTTTTTCTTTCATCAATTATTCTTCTTGACTTATGTTCACTTCTTGTATCAAGACCACCATCAGGGTGAACAACAACCTGAGCAGGTTTAACACCTATTCTTGCCTTGAGTGCAGCAGAAACGATTGCAGCAACTTCATCATCTGTCTTTGTGCTGTCTGCATTCTTTTCAATTTCAACAGCGTATTTGCAAGTAAAGTCTTTATCAAAAATTCTGATAAGATATTCACCTGTGATTTCTTCCTGTTCTCTTATAACTGCTTCAATATCACTTGGGAAAACATTAACAGCTGAAACAATGAACATATCATCTTTTCTTCCGTTGATATGTATTCTGCCGTGAGTTCTTCCGCATGAACATTTCTTATTATCAATCCAACCAATATCACCCGAACGGAATCTGATCATTGGTCTTGCTTTCTTTCTGAGAGTTGTGTAAACAAGTTCTCCAACTGATCCAGGAGGGAGAATTTCACCAGTGTTTATATCCACTGTTTCAACAAGAATCTGATCTTCACAGATATGGAGACCGTCCTTAGCATCACACATTGCGGCACAAGCACCAAATATATCTGAAAGTCCATAGAAATCGTAAAGTTCAGCACCCCAAAGGTCTTCAATAGCTTTTCTTGTTGCAGGAATTGAACCACCAAGTTCTCCGGCAACTATAATCTTTCTTATTGAAAGGTCTTTCTTAGGGTCGATACCTGCCTTCTTAGCCTTTTCACCAAGCTGCCAAGCATATGAAGGACTTGTCCAAAGAATTGTTGGCTGATATGTTTTAAGTATAAAGAGAAGTCTTTCACTTGGAAGTGTACCACCCCAAATACATAATGCACCAAGATTCTGAGCACCGATAACGTCAGGACCACCAACATAGAGTGAGAAGTTGAGAGCATGAACATATCTGTCATTTGGTCTCATACCAACCTGCCAGAACCATCTGCTTTCTGTATCCTGAAATTCATCAAAATCTTCCTTTGTAAAAGGACTCATTGTTGGAACACCAGTTGAACCTGTTGAAGTTGAAATAAATACAACATCTTCTTCAGGAACAGCACAAAGTTCACCAAGGAAAGAACCAACACCCTGAGTTTCTCTTTCTGTCTGTTTGTTTATGAATGGGAATTTTGCAAGGTCTGAAAGTTCCTTGATATCTTCAGGTTTAACACCTGCTGCGTCAAATGATCTCTTATAGTATGGTGAATTTTCATAAGAGAATTTTACTATTTCCTTTAATCTTTCAAGCTGAAGTTTTTCGAGGTCCTTTCTATCTATAGTTTCAAGAGCCTCATTCCAATATTTTTTGTAAGCCATTTTCTATTACTCCTTTTATTTATATCAAATCCCTTTGATGTTTTGATTTATTTTGTGATTTTATTATATCACTAATTCCTACAATTGTCAAATATCATATAGCTATAGTAAGTTATAGATATAAACTATAACTATATATTCAATTATAAATAAAGACTAAAAAACATACCATAATATTATATATAGTTTTTATGTGAAATCCTTTTTCGTATTTATCATAAATAAAAAGGAAAGTGAAAATTGTGATATTAATATATAAATTCATTTCAATATCTTTTCTTTTTAGTCCCATATGAATTTCAAACTGAAAATATATAATATATACAACAGCAAAGGAAAAGAGTTCTAAAGCTGAATGAAATTTTTTAACCAGAAAGGAATAATAATTATGATGAACTTTGAAAACAACAATTACAATAATGACAACTACAACAATGCAAATGAAAGCATTACAAAAAATAAAAAGAGTGGTAAGATTTTTAGAAAAGCAATTGCGTATGTAACAGCAATCGTACTTATTTCAAGTGGAAGCATTGGAATATACAATCATTTCACAAAAGATGGAAGTCAGACAAATCTGAATACTTCGGCGGAAGTTGCACAAACAACTGAAACTACTTCAAATTCTTCTGCGATAAGTCTTTCAAACACATCAGCATCAGGAATGACTACTTCTCAGATTGCAGAAAAACTTATGCCGTCAGTCGTTGGAATAAAGTCAACTTTCACATACAACCAGACACAAAATAACAATTCTATGTATGGCTTTGGATTTGGAAGTAATTCTGATAATTCGCAGTCTTCAAGTCAGGATCTTTCAGCAACAGGTACAGGCATTGTATACAGTACTGACGGATATATAGTAACAAATGCACATGTTATATATGATGAAGAATATACAAATAGTGCCGCATCATCTGTTACTGTCGTAACAAACGATAAAAAAGAATATGATGCATCAATTGTTGCATATGATACAGAAGCAGATATAGCTGTTTTGAAAGTTAACGCAACAGGATTAACAGCTGCAAAATTTGGTGACAGTGACAGCATTAGTGTTGGTGACAGCGTTGTTGCAATAGGTAATCCTCTTGGACTTGATTTATTTAATACAGTAACATCGGGTATTATTTCGGGATTAAACCGCAATATAACAATAAACGACACAGAAATGACTCTTATTCAAACAGATGCTGCAATAAACTCTGGCAATTCAGGCGGTCCTCTTATCAATGCAAATGGTGAAGTTATAGGTATAAATTCTTCTAAAATGTCATCAAACTATTCTCAGACATCAATAGAGGGAATAGGTTTTGCAATACCTTCAGATTATGCTCAAGAAGTTATAAGTGACCTTATAAACTATGGATATGTAACAGGCAGAGCCCAGATAGGAATAAGCTGTCAGGATATATCAGAATCAATTGCACAGAATTATAATATGCCTGTCGGCGTATATGTAATATCAGTTTCACAGGGTTCTTGTGCTGAAAAAGCTGGTTTACAGCAAGGAGATGTTATAACCGCTGTTAATGGAGAAGAAATTTCAACATATGCAGAACTTAAAGCAAAAAAGAAAAATTATAAATCAGGCGATAAAATGAATATTACAATAAACAGAAATGGTCAAGAGATGCAATTGACCCTTACTCTTGATGAAGAAAGTCCTGTAACATCAAGTTCTTCAGAAGTAGTTGAAGGATAAAAGTATAATAAAAATGGTTCTCAAAACAACTGAGAACCATTTTTTATTTTAAATTAATTTTTAAACAAAGAAAAGAATTAATAAAATTAATCTGTCAAATTATTACCCTTTGCATCTGTTGTATAGCCTTCATGACTTGTAAGGTAGAATATTCCCTCAATCAATGCCCATATTTCAGAAACAATTGCAAGAATACCACATGATAAAACAGATATAAGAAGTTGAGCAACACCTTTGCCTGTATAGCCAAGATAAAAATTATGTATACCAAGTGTTCCAAGGAAAATTGCAAGAAGACCTGCAACAACCTTTGATTTTCCACCCGCTGCACCTGCAACTGCCGCTGCTCCCTGAGCTGACACAGGGGTTCCGCAATTAATACAAACTGCCTGACCTGGCTGTACACTTACTCCACAATTTTGACAATAAGAATTACCTGTTCCAAAAGCAAATCCGCATTTTGTACATATTGCAGCATTAGGATCCATCTCTGCACCACAATTTTTACAATATTTCTTTGGCATCGGCGCTGTCTTCGGATCAGGGTTGGAACTCTGTGCATTTTCTGCTGTTCTA
>JALEJO010000084.1 GCA_022769365.1 Oscillospiraceae bacterium
GCAAGTTCATGTGCAGGAAATTTGAACTTTTTAAGCGGTGAAAATATTTTTTCAATTGCATCAGTTAAAGCAATAGGCGTTGTTGTGTATGTTAAAAGAGAACACCCCACAATAAGAAGTATAATCCTTATTATCATAAAAACACTGTTTGTGATTCCGCCCTCGGTTATTTTTAGAAACCCGAATTTAAAATAAACCGTTCCGCTGTCTATGAAAATAAGATTAAAGACAGCCGTCAGCAAAAGAAGCGGAAAAATAGGCTTTACCGACTTCACAAACATTGAAACTTTTATCTTTGAAAGATAAACCGCTGTTAAAACGTATGCAAAACCAAAAAGCAAAGTAAAAAATCGGCTGTCCATAAAAAGCATTATTATGAAAAGCAATGTCAACAGGATTTTTGCTCTTGGTTCAAGGCGATGTATGAAGCTGTTTCCTGCAAAATACTGCCCGAGAGTTATATTTTTCAGCATTCACATCTCTCCTTTTTTCTCTTTATATATTCATTTATGGCTTTTTCAGCCTGTTCAACAGTATAAATACCGCTGCCGAGGTCGATTCCTTTTTCTCTTAATTTATCGACCGTTTTTGTTATCTGCGGAACATCAAGCCCGATTTTTTCAAGTTCTTCACTTTGCTTGAAAACATTTTCAGGAGTGTCAAAACAAAAAACTTTCGACTTGTTCATAACAAGTATTCTGTCGGCTATTTTTGCCGCATCTTCCATACTGTGAAGCACCATTATTATTGTGCTTTCCGTTTCTCTGTGATAATCAAGAAGCATTCTGTACATATCATCTCTGCCTCTTGGGTCAAGACCTGCCGTTGGTTCATCAAGCACAAGTATTTTCGGCTTCATAGCCATAACACCTGCTATTGCAACACGTCTTTTTTGTCCTCCCGACAATTCAAACGGCGATTTATCCATTAAATTTTCAGGCAAACCAACCATTTTTGCAGCTTCATAAACATTCTGTTTTATTTCTTCTTCGGATAATTTCATATTTGACGGACCGTATGCAATATCTTTTTCAACTGTTTCTTCAAAAAGCTGATATTCAGGATACTGAAATACAAGCCCGACTTTAAATCTTGAACGATTCAAAGTTTTTTTATCTTTGAAAATATCCTCACCATCAATGAAAATTTTTCCGCTGTCAGGTTTTATAAGTCCGTTGAAATGCTGTATTAATGTTGACTTTCCTGAGCCTGTATGCCCGATTATACATATTATTTCACCTTTTTCAAGGGAAATTGAAACATCATTCACAGCACATTTTTCATACGGTGTACCTTTGCTGTATGTATAAGTGATATTTTCGGTTCTTAAAACTTCCATAAAATTTATACTTTTTCTCCTGACTTGCTATTTTAAAACAGAATATAAAACTTCTGCTGCTTCATTTTCATCTATAACATCTTCCGGAACATCAAGGCCGTCTTTTTTTAAAGTTCCAAAAAGCTGAGTAACCTGCGGAACATCAAGACCAATACTTCTTAAATATTCCGCCTTTGAAAAAACTTTTTTCGGCACATCATCAAGCACAATTCTGCCTCTGTCCATAACCACTACTCTGTCGCATTGTGCTGCTTCATCCATATAGTGGGTTATTAATATTATTGTTATGCCGTATTTTTCACGAAGCATATGAAGTGTTTTCATAACTTCTTTTCTTCCAAGCGGGTCAAGCATTGCTGTTGGTTCATCAAGAACTATGCACTTTGGACGCATCGCTACTATTCCTGCAATTGCAACCCTTTGCTTCTGTCCGCCTGAAAGCTGGCTTGGCGAATGATCCTTGTATTCAATCATACCGACTGATTCAAGTGCATCACAAACACGTCTTCTTATTTCTTCGGGTTCAATTCCAAGGTTTTCAGGTCCGAATGCAACATCATCTTCAACAATTGCCGCAACTATCTGATTATCAGGATTCTGAAATACCATTCCGACGGAACGGCGAACATCAAAAAGATTTTCTTCTTTATCTGTTCTGAAACCGTTTACTTCAATGTTTCCGCTGTCGGGAATCAGTATGGCGTTCGTCATTTTTGCAAAAGTCGACTTTCCGCATCCGTTATGACCGAGAATTGCCGTAAAACTCCCCTCTTCAAATGAAATACTAAGATTTTCAAGCACATTTTCGGACTTTTTTTCCGTTTCAGTTTCATCTTCAGATTTATATCTGAATGTGATATATTTTGCTTCAATAACTTTATCCATACTTTTCACCTCTTGTTTTTTAATTAGGAATTAGGAGTGAGGAATGAGGAATTGTGGTGTTGCCTGCGGCTACTTATTTATAACCCCTCCATATTGGCTGTGTGGACACCGCACCTCCCATTTCAGGGGAGGCTTTAAATGGGGATTTTTTATTTTTGTTCAGCCTTATATTTGTTATATTGCTCTTCTGTAATTTCAGCAATTTTCAATGCATCTTTTAAATCAAGTTTCATATTTAAAATTAAACTGTCAACCATCTTAACTTTGGCTTTTATCATACCTTTTTCAATTCCTGTTTTTTCTCCAATAGCCTTACCTTTTTCAAGACCCAACGCTTTGCCTTTTTCAAGACCTATAGCTTCGCCTTTTTTGAAACCTCTTCTTTCAGAATTTGTAAGGGCGGAACGTTCGTCCATGATTGCTTTTTCCCGCATTTGTGCTTCGTATCTTGTCTTTTCGTCTGCACTCATTTCTCTTATTGTAAAAATAATGTCATGAATGTCTTTGACATTTGTTGTTGATTCAATCATTTCAAGATCACCCTCCGTTTCTGCATTTATCAGGTCAAGCCACACTTCAACAGGTTTATTCTTTCTTGCATTCTTTAACTTTTTCAGTTCAAAAAATACAATGGAAAATCTGTCTGTTAAAATGCTGTGCCTTGACTCTTCCATTATTTTATACGATGAATAATATTCATTACAGTCAAATAAATTAAAATTCAAAATA
>JALEJO010000085.1 GCA_022769365.1 Oscillospiraceae bacterium
ACCAAAAGATGATTTTGAAGCAATGATGAGCCACTTCAAAAGAATAAGTGAAGATAAAATGTGCGATATAAACAGAATAAGAGACAGAAGAAATAATTCAAGACGTTCTAAATAATTCCCATTTGTTTAATTAGCATAAAATAGAAAAATAAAACTATAAAATATGCACAAATAATATGTATTGAATATGTTTTTTATTTATCTTTGCGCTGAATTTAAAATAAAAAACACTTGATTTGATTGACAATATTATAATAAAAGTGTATAATTAGAGTATTGAAAAATTTATTTGAATTATAATTAAATCGAAAGGTGATAGAAATATGAGTTATCAGGAAAGTTTTGAAAAAATTAAAAAATTAGCTGAATCACTTAAAGCTGCTGATGTAAATGGTCATTACGCTTTTCAGTTCGATATTACAGGCGAAGATGAAGGTTCATTCTATGTTGAAATAAATGACGGAAAAGTTATTTGCGAACCTTATGACTATAAAGACAACAACGCAGTTATCAGTGCATCTTCAGAAGAAATAATCAAGTACTTTAATGGTGAAATTGCTGTTATAACAGTTAACGGTTCAGATGCTGATGTTCTCTGGAATGTTATAAAGGCATCAGAAAAAAAAGAAGAAGCAAAGCCTGTTGAAAATAAAGCAGCAGCTGCAAAGACAGAAACTGTTACAAAAACAACTCCTGCATCTGCAAAGCCATCAACACGCAAGCCTTCTTGCAGAACAACATCAAAAAAGAAAACAGCACCAAAAAAGAATTCTTCTAAATAAAATACATCTTATCTTTCTAAATACCTGTGTCTTTTGTGGCACAGGTTTTTATTTTGTCAAATTGATATGAGTATATAGTAAAAGCAACATCACATTTTGTGATGCTGCTTTTTGTTTTATTTGTTTATTCACTTCTTAAAGCAATAACAGGGTCTTTTTTTGCTGCCATCTTAGCAGGGATAACACCTGCAATAAATGAAAGAAGAATACTTATAATTATAAGAATTATTCCCACAGTTGGCGGAAGTGATGCAATGTTTTCTATATCGAGTGCGGACTTTACTGCAATGGATATAATCATATCAAGTAAAAGTGTGATTGCAATTCCGAGTACACCTGCAACAAAACCAATTATAATTGCTTCCGCATTGAATATTCTTGAAACATCATGTTTTGAAGCACCTATCGCTCTTAAAATACCAATTTCCTTAGTTCTTTCAAGGACGGATATATATGTTATAATTGCTATCATAATAGATGATACAACAAGTGCAATTGCCACAAATCCTATAAGAACGCTTGTAACAGCTGTTAAAATAGTTGAAACAGATGCCATCATTATTCCAATATAATCAGTATAACTTATTTTATCTTCTTCATTTGAAACAGAATCGTTATATGAATCTATTTTAGCTGTTACGCTGTCTTTTGAATCAAAATCAGTCGGATAAATTAAAATAGAACTTGGAGAGTCAGGGTCTGCAACACCTAATATATCAAGATTTCCTTCGTATGTTGCTTCTGTTTCGGTTGACTCTTTTATGCTTTTTGCAAAAGCTGCAACTATTTCATCTTCGGACATACCGGATTGCTGCATTTGTTGCAGATATGCATTTGTTTCAGCTTGTTTATCTTCAGGAAGAGTAGAAATAAAGGCTTGAAGTTCCTGCATATTTGCTATTTCTGTCTGTTTTTCATCATCATCTGTGCTGAATTTTATTCCTGTGAAAACGTCAACATCTTTATTTTCTTTTTGTTGTTTAGCAATTTCACTTTTGTCAATTTCATCAATGAGATACATTTTAAGGTCTGAAGTATAGCCTACACCCCCGACACTTGCAACGGCTGTATTTTTTCCTGCCTTAACTATTCCGACAACATCAATTTCATAAGCATCTTTTAATTTGTTTGTTAAATAAAGGTCATCGTCTGATTTATCTTGCCAGTTGCCGCTGCTGTCTTTTTCATAATAGTCGGTATTTAAAAGAAGTTTGAATTTTTGTTTTTCAAGTTCTTCATAAGAATATTTATGGGTTTTGCCTTTTTCAAGTTTTTCGCCATTATTTATTTTTTTCATCATTTCTTTAAGTTCGTCATTATCGAGTAAGCCTAAAGAATATAGTGTAAAGTCGCTTATTTCACCGTTTTCATCAAGCACAAGTACAACTTCATTTGGTTTTTCAGGAAGTCTGCCGTCTACAATATCATATTGAGAGTTTATTGTATCGATTGATCCCGGAAGTTGAAACCATACATCGTAACTCATCATACCCGAAGATGCCATTGAACTCATATAATCCATTCCGAAAGAATTAAAAACCTGAGATGGATTTACCTGATAAACACCGTCTGTTGTGTCTGCTTTGTAAATGTTTAGCTGAGTAGAATATCTATATTGTATATCAGCAGTTATTCCTTCAAAGTCAGATTTATTTTCTTCAATATATTTTTTAAAATCGGTAAGATTATTTGTTTTTGAACCGTCATACATCGATTGAACCATTTCAGTCATAAAATTGTTTGAATAAACAGTTTTATCTTCTGATTCGGTTGTATCTTCCGTTGATTTTTCAGATGTTCCCATTCCGCTCATTGCAGAAAGCATTGTACTCATATCAACAGCCTGTTCATCAATCTGAATAGGATAATTTGCAAGTGCTTCTTTTTCTTTTGCGTTTATGTACATTTGAACACCATTTGAAAGAGAAGAAATAAGAGCAATTCCTATAATACCGATTGAACCCGCAAAAGCAGTTAAAAAAGTTCTTGCCTTTTTAGTCCAGAGATTATTTTTACTCAATGATAAAGCTGTAGGGAATGACATTGAAGGCTTTTTCTTTTTTCTGTTTATTTTGTTTTCTTTTTCTTTTTTAACAGTTTCCTTTTTGCTTTCATAAGGCATTGAATCATCTGTTATTTTGCCGTCTTTAAGTTTTATTATTCTTGTGGAATACTGTTTTGCAAGTTCAGGGTTATGCGTTACCATAACAATAAGTTTTGACTTTGCAATATTTTTCAGTATTTCCATTATTTGAACGCTTGTGGCAGAGTCTAAAGCACCTGTTGGTTCATCGGCAAGAATTATATCAGGGTCATTGACTAAGGCTCTTGCAATGGCTACACGCTGCATCTGACCGCCTGACATTTGGTTCGGCTTCTTGTGAATCTGGTCTTCGAGTCCAACTTGTTTCAATGCATCAATCGCACGTTTTCTTCTTTCAGATTTTGAAACACCTGAAAGAGTAAGTGCAAGTTCAACATTAGATAAAACAGACTGATGTGAAATAAGGTTATAACTTTGGAAAACAAATCCAATTGAATGATTTCTATAGGCGTCCCAGTCACGGTCTTTATATTGCTTTGTTGAAACACCGTTTATTATCAGGTCACCGCTTGTGTAGTTGTCAAGACCGCCGATAATGTTAAGCAAAGTTGTTTTACCACAGCCTGATTGACCAAGTATTGAAACAAATTCGTTTTCACGAAATTCAATATCAATACCTTTAAGGGCATGAACTTTTTCATCGCCCGTTATGTAGTCTTTTGTTATTCCGCTTAATTTAAGCATATTTTTTTCCTTTCGTTTTTTCTTGTTAATTTTTAATGATAACTATATCTTTTAATTTTATCATTTTTCAATGTGTGAAAAGTGAAAATTTTGCGAAAATTAACGGAAATTGGAAATGTGTTTATTTATTTTCATATATATTAAGGAAAAAGTTACTGCACAAGGCTCTCCTTTTAAGGAGAGCTGTCAGCGAATGCTGACTGAGAGGTTGAAACCAGTTAATTTAGATGTTATTTTAATTGAATTTGTAAGCAAAATTAACCTCTCCGTTATTGGCTGTACGGATACCGTACCCTCTCCTTAAAAGGAGAGGCTTAAAGCGTATGCCATAAAGAGATATACCCATTCCTAATTCCTCATTCTTTAAAAATTATTCTCAATAACTTGACAAATTACCGATTTTATTCTATAATTATATGGTATGCAGTTGTAAGACTGAAAAAATTTTTAGATTGGACTTGAAGATATATGAAACTCGGAATGGTTGGATTACCAAATGTCGGTAAAAGTACATTATTTAATGCACTGACAAATGCAGGTGCAGAAAGTGCAAATTATCCTTTTTGTACAATAGAAAAAAATGTTGGAATAGTTTCTGTTCCTGATGAAAGACTTGATAAACTTGCTGAAATGTATGAACCTGAAAAGTTCACACCGGCAACTCTTGAATTTGTTGACATCGCAGGACTTGTAAAAGGTGCTTCAAAAGGCGAAGGTCTTGGAAACAAATTCCTTGCAGATATAAGAGAAGTTGATGCCATTGTTCACGTTGTAAGATGTTTTGAAGATGACAACATTGTTCATGTTGATGGAAATATCAACCCTGCAAGAGATATTGAAACAATAAACCTTGAACTTATATTCTCGGATATAGAAGTTATCGAAAGAAGAATAGCAAGAACTTCAAAAATGGTAAAGGCTGATAAAAAATATCAGGCACAGGTTGATTTTCTTGAAGATTTAAAAGCATATATGGAAGAAGGAAAGTCAGCAAGAGGCTATGACTTTACAGAAGATGAACTTGAATGGATTAAGGAAACACCTCTTCTTTCTGCAAAACCTGTTATATATGCTGCAAATCTTAGCGAAGCTGATTTTTCATCAGATATAAATAATAATGAAAATTTCAAAACAGTTCAAAAGATAGCAGCAGAAGAAAAATCTGCCGTACTTCCTATTTGTGCACAGATTGAAGCTGAAATTTCAGATATGGAACCTGATGAAAAGAAAATGTTCCTTGCAGACCTTGGACTTGAAGTTTCGGGACTTAACAGAATAATAAAGGAAGGCTACAGCCTCCTCGGACTTATCTCATACCTCACAGCAGGCAAGCCTGAAGTAAGAGCATGGACTATTAAAAAAGGCACAAAAGCCCCTCAGGCAGCCGGTAAGATACATACAGACTTTGAAAAAGGTTTCATAAGGGCGGAAGTCGTTTCATTCGATGACCTTATGAAATGCGGTTCTATGGCAGCAGCAAAGGAAAAAGGACTTGTAAGACTTGAAGGCAAAGATTATGTTATGCAGGACGGAGATATAGTTCTTTTCAGATTTAATGTCTGATACACAAGGAAAGGTTAATTATTATGGAAGGTACAGCATTAAACACATTTCTGCTGAATATGCCGACGCACATTATTTTCTGTGTAATATCATTTGTTGTATTTTTAATAAGGTTTATAAAATACAGGAAGTCTTATCAGATTTTATTTGCGATAATTATTCCTGCCACACTTTTATTAAGGATTGAACCTTATATACAGTTTGAATACAGAAAACCGTTTTTAAATGCAATTGCTGTTTTTGAGCTTGTGCTTTTTGTTTTCGGTCTGATTCTTATAATATTGGAATCGATTAAAACATATAAAAATAATAAAAAACAAAAAGAAAAAAGCATTGAGAAAACAGAAAATTCAGAGGAGGATTGTGTAAAATGAGTCATTGGGCTGAATCATCAGTTTTTCCTCTCGGACTTATTCCGCATATAATTTTTGTTCTTATTGCCGTTGTGTACATAGGATACAGATATTTTAAGTATAGAAAAGGCTATCAGCTTTCACTTATCTTTTTTGTTGTTTTAACTCTTCTTTATGATTCAAAAGTAAGTCTTGAAGGCAGTGTTGGAAACACTGTATGCATTATAGGCAGTGTAGTTGAAATAATTCTTTTTGTTTTAACACTTGTTCTTGGAATAAAGTCATTTATTTCTGCATCAAAAGAGGCAAAAGAAGAGAAGACAGCAGAAGAAAACAAGCAGGAAGAAAAAACTGAAAATGTATAAAAACAAGCGGAGTTTTTTAGTATGAAAATAAAAATACTTGACTGGGATACTGTTACAAGCGGTGATATTTCCTATGAGAGATTTAAAAAGTATGGTGAACTTGAAGTATTTGGTTTAACATCACCTGAACAGACAATTGAACATATCGGCAATGCAGATATAGTGCTTTGCAACAAAACTCTTATAACAGATGAAGTTATAAAAAATTGCAAAAATTTAAAGTATATCGGACTTTTTGCAACAGGTTATAATAATATTGATCTTAATGCAGCAGATAAGGCAGGCATTGCTGTTTCCAACAGTCCGGCTTATTCAACAGATGCAGTTGCACAGCATACTTTTGCGTTGATGCTTTCATTTTTCAACAGTGTTGATAAATATAATAATTCTGTTAAAAACGGAGATTGGATAAAATCAAAGACGTTTTCATATTTTGATTATCCTGTTTTTGAACTTGCAGGAAAAAATTTGTCGATTATAGGATATGGAAGCATTGGAAAAAAAGTTGCAGAAATAGCCGATGCATTCGGAATGAATGTTTTAATATCAACAAGAACAAAGCCTGAAAATTGCAAATATAAACTTGTTTCTCAGGAAGAAGCATTCAGACTTGCAGATGTTTTAACAATACACTGTCCGCTTACTCCAAAAACAGAAAATCTTGTTAATAAGAATACTCTTTCACTTATGAAAAAGAGTGCATATATAATAAATACATCAAGAGGCGGAACAGTCAATGAAGATGACCTTACATATGCTTTGAATAATGATATTATAGCAGGTGCAGGAGTTGATGTTATATCATCTGAACCTATGAAAGAAAATAATCCGCTTTATAAAGCAAAAAATTGTATAATAACACCTCATATTGCATGGGCGGCACTTGAAACAAGGCAGCGTCTGCTTGATATTGTTGAAAACAATTTAAAGGCATTTATTGAAAAAAAGCCTGTAAACATAGTTAATAATTATTTAATGTAAAAACAAGGGGAATAATAATGTTTGATATATCCAAAAAAAAGAGAATAGTCATAAAACTTGGTACATCAACTCTCACACACAAAACAGGTAAACTGAACATAAGAAGAATGACAAATCTTGTCAGAATATTATCTGATTTGCATAATGCAGGAAAAGATATAATTCTTGTGTCATCAGGTGCTATCGGAATGGGAGTAGGTAAACTGAACCTTGAAAAGAGACCTGTTGAAACGGCAATGAAACAGGCAGCTGCGGCAGTTGGGCAGTGTGAACTTATGCACGTTTATGACGATATGTTCAGTAAATACGGAATAACTGTTGCACAGATGCTTATTACCAAAAGAATTATGGTAAATGATAATTTAATAAATGTTCAGAATACTCTTGAAACACTTTTATCACTCAATGTTATCCCCATTGTAAATGAAAATGATACAGTTGCAATTGATGAACTTGAACTTGAAATAGGTGAAAACGATTCACTTTCAGCAATGCTTGCAAGTGTTGCAAATGCAGATCTTCTTATAATTCTTTCTGATATAGACGGACTTTATTCAGAAGACCCGAGAAAAAATCCAGATGCAAAACCTATACACGTTGTTGAAAAAATTGATGACGAAATTGTGCATATGGCAGGCGGAAGCGGAACGATGCTTGGTACAGGCGGTATGTCAACAAAAATAAATGCGGCAAAAATTGCAACAGATGCCGGAATTGATATGATGATAATGAACGGAAAGAAACCTGACCTTCTTTATGATTTATTCGATGGAGTAGAAAATGTTGGAACGGTATTTCTTGCAGAAAAAAATAAGTAAAGGAGCTTCGCTATGAGTTATATGGAAACACTTGGCAGAAATGCAAAAGAATCAGCACCGATTCTTGCGGCTGCCTCAACAAAGCTTAAAAATGATGCACTTGAAAAAATTGCAGATGAACTTATAAAAAGCACAGATAAAATACTTGAAGCAAATGCAAAAGACCTTGAAGCGGCTGCTAAAAATAATATGAAGCAGTCAATGCAGGATAGATTAAGACTTTCAGAAGAAAGAATAAAAGGCATTGCAAAGGGCGTAAGAGAACTTATTGCAATGGAAGACCCTGTTGGAAAAGTTGAAAGCGGAAGTATTCGACCGAACGGTTTGCAGATTTTAAAAACAAAAGTTCCGCTTGGGGTTATAGGAATGATTTTTGAATCACGTCCTAATGTAACAGTTGATGCGGCAGTACTTTGCCTTAAATCGGGTAATGCTGTTATTTTAAGAGGCGGAAAAGAAGCAATAAATTCAAGTATTTGCCTTGCAAAAATTATGAGAGAAGCTGTTAAAAGTGCAGGACTTCCTGAAAACTGCATACAGCTTGTTGAAGATACATCAAGAGAAATTGCATCTGAAATGATGAAACTGACTGACTACATAGATGTTCTTATTCCAAGAGGCGGTGCAGGACTTATTCATGCAGTATGTGAACAGGCGAAAGTTCCTGTTATCCAGACAGGTGTTGGAAATTGTCATCTTTATGTTGATGATTCAGCGGATATTGAAATGGCAGTCAGCATAACAGATAACGCAAAAACACAGCGTCCGTCTGTATGCAATGCGATAGAAACTCTTCTTGTACATAAAGATATTGCAGAAAAATTCTTGCCTGAAATCAAAAAGGCATTTGATAAACATGATGTTGTTATATACGGCTGTCCTGAAACAAAGAGAATACTTGGAGAATGTGTTTTTGATGCAGGCGATGAAGAATACAGAACAGAATTTAACGATTATAAAATAGCTGTAAAAGTTGTTGAAAATATTGATGAAGCAATTGCACATATCAGAAAATATGGTACTCAGCATTCGGAATGTATTGTAACATCATCTGTTGCAAGTTCACAGAAATTCCAGAAAGAAGTAGATGCTTCAACAGTTTATGTGAATGCATCAACACGTTTCACAGATGGCGGAGAGTTCGGACTTGGTGCGGAAATAGGCATATCAACTCAGAAACTCCATACTCGTGGACCTATGGGACTTGATGCACTTACAACAGTAAAATATCTTGTAACAGGAAATGGTCAGATAAGACAATAAAATTTTTTCATAATTATTTTTATTCTTTATGAAAACTATTTTAGGAGAGAAATAAATGAGTGACAAATATGATGTTGAGAGAATGCTCAACAGACTTATTGAAGACGAAGAGGAAAGCCAGGATCCTGAAAAGGCTGTTTATTCATGGCAGAGAGATAAAGATTACCGTGACAAAAAAACAGATGATTTAAGCGTTGATGATATTATTTCAACAATCGATACAAGACGCGGAAAACACGAAGCTGTACGAAAAAGGTCAAGAAATGTGACACCTGTCAGATCGGGTAACAGTCATTCAGTAAAACAAAATATAGTATATCGTTCTCCGCAGGAGATACAGGAAGAAGTAGATAAACAGGATAATGTTGACAGCAAAGAATATTTAAACCATATGCTTGACAGAATGGAAAAAGAAATTGCTGCAATGGAAAGTCCCCTTAAACCTAAAATAAACAGGGTATCTGAAAATTCTGCAAATAATGTTCCGCCTGCACCTAAAAGAGAAAAAAATGTAATAAAAGTCAGGGCAAAAAAGAAAGAAGAACCTGAAAATTTTCAGAATAATGTTGCTCTGAATGAAGGCAATACAGAGAATGATATTGAAAAAAAGCCTGATTTACAGGAAAATATTGAAGAAAATGTTATTCAGAACGAAAATTTACAGGAAACACCTGAAATCGAATCAGTTCCAAAAGAAAATGATATAAAGCCTGAAGAATTTGAAAAAGAAGATGTTTATTCAGAAGATAATATTGAAAATTATGATAGTCTTGATGAAGAAAACATCAGAATTGAACAGGAATTAAAAGATTTTTCAAATGAACTTCTTTCAGATACAGATGACTTTGATGACTCTGCTAATCTAAAGCCTGAAACAAAAGAAAAGAAAAAAGGTTTCTTTTCAAGGATTTTTTCAAAGAAAAATAAGTCTGAAAAAAAATCAGAAAAGGAAGAATCTGATGAGGACGGACTTTATGATTTTGATGAGGAAGAATTTAATCAGAAATTTGATGAACTAAGCAGGCAGGCTGAAGAACTTCAGAAAGATTATTCAGAAGAAATTATCGAACCTGAAGAAATGGGCGAGGATGACTATTTTTTTGATGAAGAAGAACCTGAAAACACTGAAATATCTGATGCCGTTGAAGCCGAAACAGTAACTGACGAAAACGAAGAAACAGAAGAAGAAAATACTGAAATTACTGAGGAAAACAAGCCTGAAGAAGACTTGATGGATGAAAGTGAACTTCATAAATATGACGTGACAGAAAGCACTGAAAAATCCGATGACGATGAAAAAGTTTTTATTGAATCAGTAAAAAAAGATGAAAAAGAAATTGTTTCAGATAAAAAACTGAAACAGAAAAAATATATGTATTTCGGAGTTTTTGTTTCTGTATTTGCAGTTATTGGACTGGTAACCGTTGTATATACAGCGGGCGGTGCACTTCTTGATGGAGTGCGAGGTTCTTCTGTTAAAAATCAGATAAGCAAAAAAGTATATCCTATGGTTGTTGAAGATGCAAAGTCTTTTGATGATGTGTCGGAATGCAGTGACACGGACATTATTGGTGCGGCTGTTTTAAATATTCTTATGAATGATAGTGCTACGCAATATAGTAATGATTCTGATACTTGTACAATACCATCAGCAGATGTTGAAAAGAGTGCCGCTGAAATTTACGGAAGTGATGTTAAAATAAAAGAACATCAGAACGTAACAGTAAACGACACGACATTTTATTATGATAAAGTTACTGGAGTTTACAGTGTATCTGCAAAGCCTTTGATTTATACTTCAAAACCTTACATATCGAAAGTTACTTCAAACGGTGATACATACACGGCACAAGTACTTTACATAACGGATTATCCTGACTGGCTTGAAAAAAAGTCTGATGGACGTTCTTATTACAATAAAATTTGTGATTACACATTAAAAAGAAGCAGCGATAAAGAATTTTATGTTGTTTCAATAAAAGAGGAAAATGCACAATAAACGAAAAGCCGACTCAATCGAGTCGGCTTTTTTCATATTTATATAGTATAGATAAAAAAGTAATCTTTTGAAAATTTCTTAATTGATTCAGGATACTCAAGATAATATTTTTTTATTTTATCAATCAAACCTGATGAAATCAGAAAGTCTTTTAGTTTTTCTTTTGACAAAGAAGAAACAGGTTTGCAATATGATGAAACAGCAATTGAAATGTTTTTGTTTTCATCATACATTATTCTGAAAGGCCATATTTTGCAGTCAAATGGTTTGTCATCTTTTAATATACAGCCGTTATCTGTCAGCATAGGACAGACAAACATTTCATCTCCAGAAAGTTCAGGAACATCGAATGACATAAGCGATTTATTTTTAATAAGCTTTGTTTCGGGATAATTTTTTTCTATTATATCGGCTGTTTCAGGTGTTAAAAGCGGAACTTCCCACAAGTCATCTTTATCAAAATAACAGCAGCCTTTGCATTTTCCGCAAGTTTCATTTGAAAGAATTTTGCTAAGCATATTTTAAATTACTCCTCTGAATCAGATGAAGAAGATGTTTCTGCAACGGTTGCAGGCTCTGTAACTGCTGGTTCTGTTTCACCGTCAATTCCAAGATATTCTTCAAGTGTAAGACTTTTTGAATAGATTTCCTTTGCAACATCAACTCCAACATATCTTATGTGCCATGGTTCATATTCATATCCTGTTATATCTTCTTTTCCATCAGGGTATCTTACAATAAATCCGTAATCTGCACAATGCTGTGCAAGCCAGTCAGATTCACGGGTGTCACCAAACGCTGAATCAATTGTGTTGCAATCGATAGTATAGCCTGTCTGATGTTCTGAATGCCCAGGTTTTGAAGAAAATCTGTTTGCTTCTTCCTCACCATATATATCTGAATAGTTGTTGAAAATTTCAACCTGATATTCGTATGTTCTGAAACCTGAACCTACGTAAATGTTAAGATTTTCTTTTGCTGCATCTTCCGACATTTTTTCAAAAGCATCTTTTGTTTCAGGGAGAGTATCTCCAGGGTCATATGATTCAGGCAAACCATATATTTTATTTACAATCATAATGCCGTCAATATATGTTATGCCGTCCTTTATTTCAATATTTCTTACTGTAACATTTATTTCATCGGAAGCATGTTCACAAGAAACTTTAACGGTACAAGTGCCTGGTGCAACACCTGTTATATTTCCTGAATTATCAACAGTTGCAACGGATTCATCACTGCTTGTCCATTCAGCAGCTTCAAAATCAGAAGCATTGTCAGCCTGAAACTGAACTGTAACGGATTTTGTTTTTCCTGCAAGTAAGTAAATATAATCAGATGATGCTGTTATGCTGTTTACTGTGTTTCCACCTGAAACAGATTCATCAGCCGAAGAACTGTCTGATGCTGTAGGATTATTATTTTTAGGCTTTTTATCGTCATTTTTCAAGAAAACTGTTATGCTGAGTATTACTATTAAAAGTAACACAATTATTAAAAAAACTGAAGCAAAAACCCTGCCCCAGAGGATTTTTCTTTTTTTTGCATGAGATTTAGGTTTATTATTTGACATATATATTTTCCTTTCTGTCGTTAAAATATTACAAAAAGTACTGAATTTCTATCTTAATTTCAAGCGAATTAACTTTTGTAGTAAATTTGTAACTTTTAATATTATACCACATTTATCCTGTTTTGTAAAGAGTTTTTTTTATTTTTATTTTTGGCTTGATTTACAATGTTATAATGTACAAAAATAGGTATTTTATTTTGTCATATTGCATAAAAAAGTAAATGTATATAAAGTTTCTATTGCAAAAATGATTTTTTTAGTGTATAATAGTAACTATGAATCATCGATTTACACAATAGTTTTTATTGTATTTTGAAAGCGAGGAATTATTGATAATGAGTTTTTTAAAAAAAGCGTGTTGTGCAGCAACAGCAGGCGTAGTTGCAGTTAGTGCGGCTCTTATTCCGTCTGCTGTTAATAAAACAACAGCAAATGCTGCTGAAAATGCAGAAGGTACATACGATTGGGGTACTATGGAAATCGGCGGTGGCGGATTTGTTTCCGGCATTGTAACAGGTCAGAAAGAAATGTATCTCAGAACAGACGTTGGTGGTGCTTATAAGTACAACTATACAAAAGGAGAATGGGAACAGCTTTTCGGTTTTCTTAATGAAGCCGACAGAGGTCTTCTTTCTGTAAGCGGTATAGCTATCGACCCTACAGACGATAACACAGCTTACTTCCTTTGTGGATGTGCTTATTTCTCAGATGCGAAAACTGTTATTTTCAAAACAACAGACGGCGGTAAAACATTTACAAGAATTGATGTTACAGACCTTATTCAGGTTCACGGAAACGGTGACGGACGTGAATGCAGCGAACCTATTGCTGTAGACCCTGATAACCCTGACATTATATATGCAGGTGGTGACGTTACTGCTGGTGACTCTGCACTTATAAAGTCAACAGACGGCGGTCTAACATGGTCAGCAGTAAAGGGATATTCAGATGCGGTTGAATATCCTTACACAGTTAAATGGCCTTTCTGGACAAATCACGAAGTAAAGGCAATTACAACAGGTGCTGAACAGGGATATAATCAGCAGAACGGTGTTGCAACAATTCACATTGAAGACGGAAAAGTTTATGTTGGCACATCTGTTACAGGTGAAACAAATGTTCACGTTGCAGACGTTGAAACAGATAAATTTACAGAACTTTCAGCAGACCTTCCAACAGCAAATTATCCTGTTACAATAAGCAGTGATAATAACGGAAATCTTTTTGTTACATATATTGCAGGTCTTGCTTTTTCAGGCAATGAAGGCGGTGCTTATAAATACAATATAAAGAGTGGTACTGTAACAGATATATCTCCAATTACAGGAACAAATAAAAATGCAATAGGTATGATAACAGCCGATAAAAACGACCCTAATAAACTTTTTGCAAGAACATGCGGTGTATGGTCAGATCAGTGGTATGAAAAGGAATGGACTGACGGCAGTATTGCATGGGGTGATCACTTCTTCCGTTCAAAAGACGGAGGTACTACATGGGAAGATATTACTCCTGGTCAGCAGAAAGGTCAGTATACAGACAAACATTATTTTGTTTCAGAACCAATTGACACAAACGGTTATGACTGGATTTACGGCAAAGCTTGCCACTGGGGAAGCGGCATTCTTATTGACCCGAGAAATCCTGACAAAATAATTATGACATCTGGTAACGGTGTGTTTGCATGTGATAATGCATGGGCTGAAAAGGGCATACAGTTCTATTTTGATCCTAAGGGAGTTGAAGAAGTTGTTGCTCTTGATATGGTAAGTGTTAAGGGTGGAAACGCTTATTCAGCTATCGGTGACTATGATGGTTACATTCATTCAAATGTTGATGAAATAGGTATTCAGTATAAACCTAATATGGGTTCAACAGGCGTTATAGCTGCTTGCAGACAGAACCCTGATATAATGGTAAGATTTGCTGAAAACGAAGGAAAAGGCTACTATTCAAAGGACGCAGGCAAGACATGGAATGAAATGAAAGATGCAGGCGGTTCAGGCGGTCATGGTGATATAGCTAAAATCGATGATGACACATACAGAATTTTCCATACAAATGCAAGCGGAATACAGTATTCAGATGACTTTGGTGATACATGGAGTAAGTCAACAGGAACAGTCGGAACAAAGGTATTCGGCGTTTATGTTGAAGATTCAGACCCAAGCATAGTATACTCATATACTGCAAAATATAATGATTACTGGGCTTCAGATACGACAAAGAAAGAACCAACTCTTGATGATGCACAGTATGACCTTATGGTAAGTACAGACGGCGGTAAAACATTTACAAATCAGATTGTATGTGCATATGACCAGTGCGATGTTGCGAACAGAATTGCATATCTTGGTAAGGGACAGATTGTTCTTGGTGCAGGTTGGAATGGTGCGTACATTTCAAATGATTATGGTAAAACAGTTAAGAAGCTTGACAACGTATTCTATTGCAAGACAATAGGCTATGGTAAGGCTGCACCAGATTCAGATGTAAACACACTCTATATGTATGGTAAACCAACTGAAAGTGATACAGAAGGTATTTACCGTTCAACAGATGCAGGCGAAAGCTGGACACTTATAAACAGCGATCACTTATATGGCGGTACAGGTAATGGTAACTTCCTTGTTGGTGATATGAATGAATACGGTATGGTTTATATGTCAACAGTAGGTTGCGGTATTGTTTACGGAAGAATAGGTTCAGGTGAAAAACCAACAGAACCAAGTACAGAAGAAACAACAGAAAAGCCAACTGTTAAACCAACAGAAACAACAGAAGAAGTAAAACCAACAGATGAATCAAAGCCAACAGAATCAACAGATGCACCCACTGAAACAACTAAGGAAGATGTTACAGAATCAAGCGAAGAAAGTTCAGAAGTTACTTCAGTAAACGACCCATCATCTGAAGATAAGGCAAAATATGGTGATGTTAATGTTGATGATAACGTAACAATTGCTGATGCAGTATTACTTAATAAGTACCTTGTAAACAGTGCGACACTTTCAGCACAGGGAATGAAGAATGCTGATGCATACAAGAATGATAAAATTGAATCATCAGATACTCTTGCAATACTCAAACTTATTGTAGGAACATATGATGAACTTCCAGTTTATCCTGAATAAAAAATAAAAAATTCAATTTAATAAATTCGTTCATCGGAGGACAGTACGTCGTAACGTAAATCGCTTATCAGCGTGCCTGTCGGAAAAGATGTCGGGTGAGCCCGGTTATTGTTAATCAATATCCGGGTTCTTTTTGTCTTTAAAGGAGGATTTATGAATATAAAATTATCAGATCATTTCACATATCGAAGGCTTATACGTTTTGTTATACCAAGCATAATAATGATGGTTATAACGTCAGTTTACAGCATAGTTGACGGTGCATTTGTTTCAAATTTCGTTGGAAAAACGTCATTTGCAGCTGTAAATCTTATAATGCCTGTTTTAATGGCAGCCGGTACAATAGGATTCCTTATAGGAACAGGCGGAAGTGCAGTAGTTGCAAAAACTTTGGGTCTTGGAAAAAATGATAAAGCAAATGAATATTTTTCAATGCTTGTCAAATCTGTTATAGTTATAGGAATTATTGTTTCTGTTCCTGTATTTATTTTTATGCCGCAGATAACAAAACTACTTGGTGCAAGCGATGCACTTTATACAGATTGTATTATTTATGGAAGAATCCTTGTTGCAGGAAATGTTTTCTTTATGCTTCAAAACTGTTTTCAGAGTTTTCTTGTTGTAGCAGAAAAACCGACTTTCGGACTTGTAATTTCGATATGTACAGGCTTATGCAATATGCTTCTTGATTTTATTTTTATGTATTATTTCAGAATGGGAATAGTCGGGGCAGGTCTTGCAACAGTTATTGCACAGGTTATAGGCGGTGTTATACCTCTTATATATTTTTTAAGAAAAAACAGCAGCCGATTAAAGCTTGTTCGTTCTCGTTTTAATAAGCGTATTTTTATAAACACTTGTACAAATGGTTCATCTGAAATGGTGTCGAATCTTTCAATGTCACTTGTAAGTATGTTTTATAATCTTCAGCTTATGAAATTTTCAGGTGAAAACGGAATTGCAGCATATGGTGTTATAATGTACGTCGGATTTATATTTTCGGCTGTTTTTATCGGGTATTCAATAGGTTCAAGTCCGCTTGTAAGTTATAATTATGGAGCAGAAAATCACGTTGAATTGAAAAATCTTTTCAAAAAGAGCATTATTATAATAATGGTATTATCTGTTGTTATGCTTGTTTCGTCAGAACTTTTCTGTCCTGCATTTTCTTCAATTTTTGTTGGCTATGATAAAGAATTGCTTGATTTTACGGTTTTTGCTTTCAGAATTTATTCAGTGAAATATATTTTCCTTGGTGTAAATATATTTAGTTCAGCATTTTTTACAGCATTGAATAATGGCAAAATATCAGCAATAATATCATTTTTAAGAGCGTTTGTTTTTCAGACAATTGCGGTATTTTTGCTTCCTGTTTTTTTCAAAACAGACGGAATATGGATGTCGGCAGTTCTTTCAGAAATACTTTCTTTATGCGTTTCAATGTATTACTTTATCAGTCAGAAAAATAAATATCATTATATGTAAAATATATTTGATTTCTGTTTGTTAGTTTTATTTTCACTTGACGTAACAGACAAAATATGATAAAATATTACTTGTAGATTAAAGCGAAAGGAAATATCTTAAATGATTTCAGGACTTGTTTTTGATATGGACGGCGTTATATTTGATACAGAAAAAATGCTTGCACATTTCTGGAATAAAGCCGCTCTGGAATTCGGTTATGATATGAACATTTCACATAGTATTGCAATAAGAAGTACTGCACCGCAAAAAGCCGAAGAAATTTTAAAAGGCTTTTTTGGAGAAGAATTTGATTATTACGCAGTACGTGACAGACGCAGAAAACTTATGAATGAATATATAGAAAAAAACGGATTGCCTGTTAAAGATGGCGTTTTTAAAATATTAAAAATGGCGAAGAAAAATAATCTTAAAACATCAATTGCAACAGCGACAGATATTGAACGAACAAAATGGTATCTTGAAAAGGAAAAACTTATAGATTATTTTGACACAGTTTCAACAACCCAAATGGTTGAAAGAGGAAAGCCTTATCCCGATATTTATCAGTATGCCTGTATGTCAATAGGTCTTTCACCTTTAAGATGTGCAGCATTTGAGGACTCGGATAATGGGGTTAAAAGTGCCTATAATGCAGGGTGTAAAGTTTTTATGATACCTGATTTAACACAGCCTGACGATGAAATAAAAAAGATGACTTTCCGAGTTGAAAATAATCTTTCCGAAGCGTCTGATTATATTGAAGAGATTTTAAAATCTGAAAGGGTGAACTGAAATGGGAAACAGACTTCCGCCAAGATCGGCAGTATTTCCGAATATTCCAAGATATACGTATTTTAAGGCAAAAACAGTGTATACAGGAAGCAAAGGCGATATGAGATTTCGCATTGAACCTTTCGATGAAATAAAAGTTTATATATGGCATAGTAAAATGTGTTTTGAAAAATCGGAAATGGACGCAGAGGCAACTTTTCCGCAGTCTGCCGAAGGATATGAACAGATGATAGAGTATCTTGAAGATTATTCAGAAAAAGATGAAACTTCAAAACATCCACGCTGGGAGGGATATGAAGGGTGGAGCGAAGAGTTTGTTCTTAATTATGAAAATGAGGTTGCAAGAGATATGGAGAACGGCATTTTCAGATGAAATAAAGCAATAAATTTTTAAGAAAAATATATTGAAAAAAAGAGTTATCTATGGTATAATGTATTTTTACAGTATTTCTATCTGAAAAATTGGAGGGAATAAAATGAAAGATAAAGAGAAAACAGAACTTATAAACGGTTTACCGGTTATAATAGTTAAAGGAACGGTTTGTTTTCCTGAAAATTCACTTGATTTTGATATAATAGGTGACCTTTCAAGAAATGCCGTTAAATATGCAGAAAATCACCACACACAGGTTGCAATAGTTACTGAAATAGACAATTTTTCAATGGACGATATTTCAGAAAAAGACAAAGTAGACGGAAAAGATGACCCTGATGACTATGTTGGATTTTATGATGTCGGAGTTGTTGCAGACATTGTTCAGCATATGAAATCGAAAAACGGTTCAGACAGAATTTTTGTTAACTGTTTAAAAAGAGTCCGCCTTTCAAATTACACGCAAACTGAAAATAGCAGACGTGGATTTATTTATGCAGACCCTGAAGTTTACGATTTTGCCGAAGAAGATGACGATGAAATTATAAATGCATCTCTTGAAGATGTTAAGGCAGTTTTTGTTGAATGGGCAAGTCTTGAGGGTGTTTCAAAAGATTTTGCAAGAGATGTTGTAAAGAAAAAAGGTGTTTTTGAAGTTATTTCACCAATAATGTACAGCGGTGTTTTCACGGCTGAACAGCAGCAGCAAATGCTTGAAATTCCTAAAATAAGCGGAATACTTCAAAAGATGATAAGCCTTCTTTTAGTTGCAGTAAGAACAACAAAGCTTAAAATAACTGTTCTGAAACAGGCTGAAGCAAATATAGAAGCGGATACAAGAGAAAATTTCATAAAAGAACAGATAAATATTTTAAATTCACAGCTTTCAGGAAGACCTGAATCGAATGACTCAGACCCGATTGAGTATTATATGAATGAAATTGCAAGAATATGTGATTCGGGTATGTTAGATGATTTTTATGAAACTCAACTTTTACGTGAAGTAAATAAACTTTCAAATTATCCGCCTATGTCGCAGGAAGCTGAAATACTTAAAACTTATCTTGATACAGTTATTTCTATTCCTTGGGATAGAAAAACTAAACTTACAGATAATCTTGAAGAATCCGAAACTATTTTGAAAAATGAACATTACGGACTTGAAAAGATTAAAGAAAGAATAACCGAAACAATTTCTGTTCAGCTTATGACAGGAAAAACGGGCAGCAATATAATCTGTCTTGCAGGCCCTCCTGGAACAGGTAAAACATCAATTGCCAAGTCAATAGCTAAAGCAACAGGCAGAAAATTTGTAAGAATAAGCCTTGGCGGTATACGTGATGAAGCTGATATAAGAGGTCACAGAAGAACGTACCTCGGTTCTATGCCGGGAAGAATTATAAAGGCATTGATGGAGGCAGATTCAAGTAATCCACTTATTTTACTTGATGAAATTGATAAAATGGCATCTGATATGAGGGGCGACCCTGCATCAGCACTTCTTGAAGTTCTTGACAGTGAACAGAATAAGAATTTCAAAGACCATTATGTTGAAATTCCGTTTAATTTAAGCGATGTTATGTTTGTTGCAACAGCAAATGACATTTCAGCTGTATCTGCACCTCTTGCCGACAGAATGGAAATAATTGAAGTTTCAAGCTATACAAGAGAAGAAAAATTCCATATTGCAAAGGAACATCTTATTCCGAAGCAGCTTAAAAATCACGGACTTACAAAAAACAAACTCAAAATAAATGATGAAGCAATATATTATATCATAGATAATTATACAAAAGAAGCAGGCGTTCGTGGACTTGAAAGAAAAATTGCGGCAATCTGCAGAAAAGCCGATAAGGTTTTTGTTTCTGGAAAAACAAAAAGTATGACAGTTTCTCCTAAAAAAGTTGAAAGTATGCTTGGAACAAGAAAGTATACAGAGGACGTTTATATGGAAGATGATTCTGTTGGAATTGTAAATGGACTTGCGTGGACAGCTGTAGGAGGCGTTCTGTTGCCTGTTGAAGCTGCTATACTCAAAGGCAAGGGAAGAATTCAGCTTACAGGTTCTCTCGGTGATGTTATGCAGGAGAGTGCTAAGATAGCCATAAGCTATGCAAGAACAAAATCCGAAAAATATGGATACGACGGCGATTTCATTGAAAACAGCGATATTCATATTCATGCACCTGAGGGAGCAGTTCCAAAAGACGGTCCGTCAGCAGGTGTAACTATGACAACGGCACTTATTTCCGCACTTTCAGGAAAGAAAGTAAGAAAAGATGTTGCTATGACGGGTGAGATAACTCTTCACGGAAATGTACTTCCGATAGGAGGACTTCGTGAAAAGACAATGGCAGCATATAAAGCAGGAATGAAAACTGTTATAGTTCCGTTTAAAAATAAACCTGATCTTGAAGAAGTAGACAAAACTGTTAAGGAAAATCTTGAATTTGTTTTTGCAAAGACACTTGATGATGTTCTTTCAACAGCACTTAAATAAGGAGAAATAAAATGCAGTGGGAAAAAACAGAATTTTATGCTTCCTATGGTATAAAAAGTCAGCTTCCTGAAGAAAGTCTTCCTGAGATTGCTTTTTCAGGAAGATCAAATGTTGGAAAATCAACACTTATAAACAGATTGTGCAACAGAAAAAATCTTGCGAGAGTCAGCAGTGTTCCCGGAAAAACTGCAACAGTAAATTTTTACAATGCAGATAACAAGCTTTATATAGTTGACCTTCCGGGATATGGATATGCAAAAGTTGCAAAAAGTGATAAATACAGATGGTCTGAACTTATAGAAGGTTATATAAATAATGACAGAGATGCAGTTGCACTTATAGTACAGCTTATAGATATACGTCATTCACCTTCAAAAGATGATATTCAGATGATTGATTTTATGATAGATAATGAACTTCCGTTTATTATTGTTCTGACAAAAGCTGATAAACTCAGCAAGGCACAGCGTGCAAAAAGAATGGAAGGTTTCAGGGAAGAAATACCTTGTTTTGATGATATTCATGTTATACCGTTTTCATCTTTAACAAGAGAAGGTGTTGATGAACTGCGTGAAATTCTTCTTGAAGTCAGTGAACCACAGGACGAAGAGCCTTGTGAATAAAGTAAAAATGAAAGGTTAGGTATTTAAAATGTTGGTATCTGAAAATCTGTCTGTTGGAAAAAACGGACATCTTAACATCGGCGGTGTAGATACTGTTGAAATTGCAAAAGAGTATGGCACACCTGTTTATGTTATGGACGAAGATTTAATACGCAAGAATTGCCGAGATTTCCGTGAAAGTATAGAAAAGTTCTATGGCGGAAAAGGTCTTGTATGTTATGCAAGCAAGGCATTCGCTTGTAAGGAAATGTATCGTGTTGTTGAATCTGAAGGCTGCGGTGCAGATGTTGTTTCAGGAGGGGAAATTTATACAGCCGTTAAGGCAGGCGTTTCACCTGAAAAACTCGTTTTCCACGGAAATAACAAAACTGATGAAGAAATTGCAATGGCACTTGAATACAACATAGGAAGAATTGTTGTAGATAATATCTATGAATTAAAGAAGATAGATACACTTGCAAAGGCACAGAATAAAACAGCAAATATTATGCTTAGAATTAAGCCTGGTATTGATGCACACACACATAATTTTATAAAGACAGGTCAGATTGACAGTAAGTTTGGTTTTGCACTTGAAACAGGTGAAGCATTTGAAGCTGTTAAGCTTGCAATAACACATCCAAATCTTAATTTAAGGGGACTTCACTGCCATATCGGTTCGCAGATTCTTGAAACAGAACCATTCTGTGCAGCTGCTGAAGTTATGATAGGATTTATTGCAAAAATCAAAAACGAACTCGGTCATGAAATAGACGACCTTAACCTTGGCGGCGGTTTTGGTATTTGCTACACAGAAGCAGATGACCCTAAGCCATATGCATCATTTATGGAAGCTGTTTCAAAGGTAGTACATTCAAAATGTGAAGAACTTGGAGTAAAACTTCCGTTTATACTTATTGAACCTGGCAGATCAATTGCAGGCCCTGCCGGCATAACACTTTACACAGTTGGTGCAAAGAAAATTATCCCGAATATCCGTACATATGTTTCAATTGATGGCGGTATGTGTGATAATCCGAGATATATTCTTTATCAGTCAGAATATGATGCTGTAGTTGCAAATAAAGCAGACAAACCAAAGGATACAAAGGTAACAATTGCAGGTAAGTGTTGTGAAAGCGGTGACCTTATAGGTGAAAATATGCCTCTTCAGGACGTTGAAGCAGGTGATATAATTGCAGTTTGTGCAACAGGTGCATATAACTATTCAATGTCATCAAACTACAACAGACTTCAGAAACCACCGGTTGTTTTTGTTAAGGACGGCAAAACAAGAGTTGTTGTTAAGAGAGAAACACTTGAAGACCTTATCAGAAATGATATATAAAACTTGTTTTTAAATAAAAAGTGGGGCATTTCGTTTTGAAATGCCCCATTTTTCTGACTGCAAAAAAGACTTAAATACGATGTTTTCGCATTTAAGTCTTTTACTTGGTACGGGTGACAGGACTTGAACCTGCATACCTCACGGCACCAGAACCTAAATCTGGCGTGTCTGCCAATTTCACCACACCCGCATGACACGAATGCTATTATATCACATAAAAAAGTATATGTCAATGTATAAAAAATGAATTTATTTGAATTAGGGATTTTATAATTAGGAATGAGGAATGGTGGTGTCGCCTGTTGGCGACCTGTTTAAAACTCCTCAGGCAAGCCTTACGGCTTGCCAGCTCCCCTTTCAGGAGAGCCTTTATTAGAGTTTTTTGCAATTTGTTGAAAAAGCCTCTCCTGAAAGGGGAGGGGGACCGCCGAAGGCGGTGGAGGGGTTTAAAATATGTCAGCAAAGCTGACACCGCCATTCCTCATTTCTCATTCCTAATTCCTCATTCAGGGAACAATTTAAATAAAATATATTGTTTTAGTATTGTATTTTTATAAATAGTGTGTTATAATAAAAAGTAAGTTAAAAAATATAAAACGGAGGTATTTCATATGAATGTTTTAAAAAAATCGTTGTCTTTTCTTACAGCACTGGCAGTTATGCTTCTTTCAGCAGCACTTTTTTCGATTACTCAAGATAATACAGACGTTGCATCAGCATATTCATTTGAAAAATATGCAGATAATGTTGCGGCACTCGTAAATGAGTACAGACAGCAAAACGGATTGAGTCCGCTTGCAGTAATTCCTGTTTTGCAGGAAAATGCACAGACAAGAGCAGTTGAAATTTCACAGAATTTTTCTCACACAAGAACAAATGGAAGTTCTTATAAAACAGCAATTTCTTCTTCACTTCCAAAATATACTTGGGGAGAAAATATTGCCTATGGTGCAACAACGCCTGAAAGTGTTATAGACCAGTGGAAGCGTTCGTCTGGACATAATCAGAATATGCTTAGTTCTAAGTATACACATATTGGAGTTGGTGCATATATAAGCGGTGGCACTATTTATTGGGTACAGCTTTTCATAGGCAGCGGTATGACTTTTGACGGAGAATATATGCCTGTTTATTCAACGGAAGATACAACTGTTGAAAGTACAACAGAACATCCTCCTGTTGTTTTGCCTGATGGTTCGGGAGACGTAAATTTTGATGGTAAAATTGATTCAAGAGATGCTGTTTTAATACTTCAGGATTATGCGGCTTATCTTACAGGAAGAAGTTATACAATTTCACTTTCGCTCGGAGATGTAAATTCAGATAACAAAATAGACTCAACAGATGCAGTACTTATTTTGATATACTATGCACAGCACCTTGTAAAGGGCTGAGATTGATTAAAATATAAAGATAAAAAGAGGGAGATCACAATGAATAAAAAAGCGTTAGCGTTGCTGTTGGCTCTTACAGCGGCACTCACAGGCTGCGGAATAGAAAGAATAAACAATCCCGCAGATGAAATTAATTCAGCAGACAACAAAGAACAGAAGGTAGCTGTAACAGAAGCACCGACAGAAGCGGTAACTACTACCACAACAACAGTTTCGACAGGTTTGTCACTTCCTGTTGAAACGATAGAAACTGTTTCAAATGAATCAGCTGAAATAGTCAGCGGATGTATTTTAGCTGACAGCGGAACGCCGTGTGTTCGTGTTATGGAACAATATTATTACAGCGATGAAACATCAACAAAGTATGCTGACACACTTGAGGATTATTATAATGCACTTGGCGGAAATGTTAATGTTTATGGTATGGTAATACCTACATCTCAGGCATTTTATACACCTGCATCTATAGCAGGAGATTATAAAAATCAGGGCGAAGCAATGAAAGAAACATATGCAAAATTCACTGATGCAAAGCCTGTTGATATTTATGATATTTTAAATGAACATAAAAATGAATATATATATTCACGTTCAGATTATCACTGGCAGCCGCTTGGTGCATTTTATGCGGCATATACATTTGCACAGACAGCAGGTGTAGACTTTGCAGATTTTGGCACATATACAGCCGTTACAAGGCAGGATTATCTCGGTTCGTTTTATAGTGTAAATAACATATCAGCACTTGCAGAATATCCTGATACTTTTACATATTATAAACCTGCAAATCTTGATATGTGTAAATTTACATACTATAACACAGATTTTACAGGTGGTACAGAGGGCAGGTTATTTTATGAAGATAATGCAACATCAAGCAGTTACACGGTTTTTGTCGGACACGATGATACAATACTTGAAGTTGATACAAATGCACAGTCAGACAGAACACTTGTTATTTTCAAAGACAGTTATGGCAACGCACTTGTTCCTTTTTTAACATCATCATTCAAGAAAATATATCTTTGCGATTTCAGATATTTTGATTTAAATGCAATTAGTTTCATACAGCAACAGGGTGCAACTGACCTTCTTTTTGCAATGGGTGCACCAGCCTGCAATGACAGTAAAAAAGTTGGAATGCTTGCCTCAGATATGGGATAAATGAAAACGGAGAAAATAAAATGAAAAAGAAAGCTAAAAAAAGAATAGTTTCCATTTTATGCAGTGCTTTTATGGGGTTTACTGTTTTAACAGCACCAATAAATGCATCAGCTGCCACAATGGAAGAAGTTAAAACAGCTGCAAAAGATGCAGGAGTTTCAGATTTTTATATAAGTCAGGGACTAAAAAATTCTGATGATTACACATCAAAACAATATGATGAAATGCTTGTTTATATAAAAAATTACAAAGATTCGGTAAACACATATCTTGCAAAATATTTTGGCGGAAATCCTGATGACTATTCATCGGGTGATACTTCAAGAGAAACAAACAACGATTTTGTTAATATGGATATTGCCGAAAAGCAGAAATATTTACAAGGTTTATCTGACAGTGAAAGAAAAAGTTTTATAACAACAATGACAAATTCGGAAAGAAACAGCGTTATAAAACAGCTTTCAACAACTGAAATAACAAGTATTTTAACACCACTTGTTGATTTTGCCAAAACACTTGGATATAATATTTCAATTGATGCAATAACAGGTTCAGCAATTGATATGACAATACGTGATGCAAACGGAAATATAATTGATTCTTCGTCAGTAGGTGCGGCAGTTGATGATGTTGGTTATGATTATACAATTCCTGTACTTTCAGTTTTAGGTGCAATTGTTTTTTCAGTAGCTGGTTTTGTAGTCATAGATAAAAAAATAAAAAGGAGAGAGCAAAAATGAAAAATAATAATACAAATAAAATAGCGGCTTTGCTTACTCCTTTGCTGCTTTTCATAATGTGCGGAGCGATAACTTTTCTTATAATGATAGTTCCGTTCCAGAAATTCAAGGTATATTTAAATCTTGCATTTATGGATAATCTTGGAACAAAACCTGATTCATCAAGCGGTCTCGTTATAACTGAGGGAGAAATAGATACAAATTACAATGGAACGGTTTACGAAAGCGGAAGAATTGACATTCCTTCATTTGGTCAGCAGTATGCAGTTTTAAAATGCGAAAAAAAGGGATTTACCGCACCTGTTTACTGGGGCAGTACAGATGAACTTCTTGAAAGAGGTGCTTGTCAGTCATCAGCTTCCGTTGTTCTTGGCGAAAAAGGAAATGTTGTTATAGATGCACACGTTGACACATTTTTTGAGAAACTTTCAGAACTTGAAAATGGGGATGAAATTGTTCTCTATACAAATTATGGACGTTTCACTTACATAGTTGATAAAGAAATATCTTTTATGAAAAGCGATAAGACATATATTTTACCTAAAAATGAAGATATTCTTACTCTTTATACCTGCAAAAGACAGATACTCGGTTCATCAGATGCAAGAACAGGTTTTACCTGTAATCTGAAACAAAAAGAATTCTATTATGAAAACTGATGAGGGAGGGTATCTGAAAAAATGAATTCAAAACATTATATATTGAATGTTATTCTTAGTATTTTTGCGGTATTTTTAATATCAGCATCGTGGATTTGTACGGCTGTTATCGGAACATTTGGGAGATATGGCTGTTATGAAAAAATCATAGAAAAAAATAATATTTGCTCCTATGCACAGGAAAGTATTGAAAAATCTTTTGAGGAATATTCTCACACAAGCGGAATTGAAAAAGAAACATTTTCAGCTTATTATGATGAAAATTTCATCAAAGAAAATATAGATTCAAATATAGAAAATTTTCTTGATGTTTTGCTTGGAAAAAAGGAAAATTATGACTATGTTTCATCAGTGGATTTTTCAAATGCAGATGAAACAATAGATTCATTCTTTAATGATTATGCAGAAAAAACAGGTTATGTAAAAGATGAAGTATATGAAGAAAAGTTAACTGAAACAAAAGAAAAAGCACACGAGATATTTACAGATAAAACAGATGTTTTCAGATTTTCTCTTATGAATGAAAATGGAATAATTCAGAAGGTTTCTTCAAAAATTTACCTTATAAAGGTAATGTTTGCGGCTTGCTATGTTCTTGCCATTATATTTATTTTCTTAATCATAATAATAAACAAAAAAGAAAGTTTATATTGGCTTGGCTGTCCGTTTTTTGTTTCGGGACTTTTGCTTTTAATACCTTCGGTTTATATAAAAGCATCAGGATTTATAAACGGTTTTACAGTAAAAGAAAGGCCTGTTTTCTATTCAATAACAGGTTTGCTTGATTCGGCTTTGAATAATACACTTGCATTTGCACTTGTTTCAATTATTTTCGGATTAGTATTTTTATTTCTTGGAATTTTTTTGAAAAAGACAGAGAAAAAATAAATGAAAAGGAGATGTTATCTTGATAACAGATACACATACACATTGTTTTCCTGATAAACTTGCACCTCGTGCAATCGGGGCGTTAAGTCAGCAGCTTGGCGGATATAAACCTTACGCAGATGGTACACTTGCAGGTATGCAGAAACTTATGCATGAAGCAGGTGTAGGAAGGTCTGTTATTGCAAGTATTGCAACAAATGCACATCAAATGAAATCCGTAAATAATTTTGCGGCTGAATGTATGAAAAATAATGATGATATTATTGGGTTTGGTTCTGTTTTTCCTGATGCAGATGATGTAATGGAAGAACTTGAAAGAATTAAATCACTTGGACTAAAAGGAGTGAAACTCCATCCTGATTTCCAGCAGTTTTATGTTGATGATGAAAAAATGAAAGATATTTATAAAAAAATATCATCTCTTGGACTTGTGTTGCTGTTCCATTCTGGCGTAGATGACGGTTTTAAACCACCATATCATTGTACACCTGAAAGACTTTTAAAAGCTTTAAAATGGCTTGAAATGCCTGTTATAGCGGCACACTGGGGCGGGAATAAAATGTATGATGAAGTTTTAGAAAAACTTTGTGGTACAGACATTTATTTTGACACAGCACTCGGATATAATTATGTTTCAAAAGAAGAAGCTGAAAAAATAATAGAAAAACATGGTGCAGATAGAATATTATTTGGTTCTGATTCACCGTGGCATAGTCCAAAAATGGAGAAAGATTTTATCAATTCACTTAATACAAGTGATACATTAAAAGCAAAAATTTTTGAGGAGAACGCTGAGAAGCTGTTTGGAATATAGAATAAAAAGGGAACATTAAAAGTTCCCTTTTTACATTTTACAATAGTTATAATAAGCATAAAAAAGCAGGTATACCATTTGGCAATACCTGCTTTAATTATTTAAGTAAGAATATTTTTAAAAATTATTCAGCTGAAGTTGTTGTAGCAGCTTCTGTTGATTCTGTTGCAACTGTTGTAGCTTCTGTTACAGCTGTTGTAGTAGCTTCTGTTGATCCTGTTGAAACTTCTGTTGCAACTGTTGTAGCAGCTTCTGTTGATTCTGTTGCAACTGTTGTTTCTACATTTCCTATGATTGAATCTGCATAGTACTGAAGAATTAAAATAGCATCCTTTGTATCTACTTCGCCGTCACCATTAACATCACCAATTGAATATGTTTTTTCAGTTGTAGCTTCTGTACTTGCATCTGTTGAAGCTTCTGTGCTTTCAGTAGATGTTTCAGTACTTGTGCTTGTTGAAGCTTCTGTATTTGCATCTGTAGATTCTGTTGAAGCATCTGCGGCACCGTTGAACTGAACCTTTGGACCATCAGTTTTTGTTGCTGCTTCTGTTGCGTCTGTTGTATTTTCTGTTACAGCTGTTGTAACTTCAGTCGCTCCAGCTGTTGTAGCTTCAGTATTGTCTGTAGTTGCTGTTACAGCTTCTGTGCTTTCAGTAGTTTCTTCTGAATCGCCTGAAAGGAACTTGTCAATAGTAAGATCTTTATCCAAAATCTTTTCTGCATAGAACTGTAATACCTTGATAGCATCTTTTGAATCAACTGCACCATCCTTAGTAAGATCACCATAATCTACAACAGGATTACCTGAAACACTTGCTTTTGTTTCTGTAGTTGCAGTTGTTTCTGTTGAGTTTTCACCTTCTACTGCATATGCAACACTTGTTGCTGAGAATGTAAGTACCATTGCAGATGCAAAGGCAGCGATTTTTGTGAATTTTTTGTTCATAATCGAAATTCCTCTTTCCTCAAATATTCATTTGAAATTATTTAGCATTTCTGCTATTTTTCTTAAATAACAAATTTTGCCCTATAAACAGCATATAATATGTTATCCGTCTACGCTTTATATTATAACTCTTTTTTCGTGAAATGTCAACTTTTATTATTAACAATATAACTTTGTAAACAAATTTCTTTTTGTGGAAGTTGTATAATTAACGTTGCTTATTATGTATAACTTCACTTTTTTTTCTTATTTGGTTGACATTTCTTAAAAAATAAGTTACAATATATGTAGGGATATTTTTGGATGAATCCCAAGTTGATTTTAAGACAAATTATAACTTTAATAAACCATAAAAAGGAGGAAGCTGTGTTTTGCGGCACAGCAAAGTTTAAAATGAAAAATATATTATTTGCAGCTTCGGAATGCGTTCCATTTATTAAAACAGGAGGTCTTGCAGACGTTGTCGGTGCACTTCCTAAATATCTGAACAAAAAGCAGTTTGATGTCAGAGTTGTTATGCCATACTACACAAATATTCCTGAAAAATACAGAAAAGATTTCAGATTTAAACAGTGTTTCTATATGGACTATACGTCTAATCACGGAAATTTACAGCACGTTGGTATTATGGAATATGAATATGGCGGAGTTATGTTCTATTTTATAGATAATGAATATTTCTTTAAATGTGACGGAAAATCTCCTTATACAAGTGATTTAAGATGGGATATTGAAAGATATACATTTTTCTGTAAAGCAGTTCTTGCAGCAATGCCCGTTATAGGATTTCACCCTGATATAATTCATTGTCACGACTGGCAGACAGGTTTTATTCCTGTTTTCCTTCACACAACTTTCGCAACTCATCCATTCTATAATGGAACAAAGTCAATTATGACAATACACAACCTCAAATTCCAGGGTATATGGGATAAGGAAGCAATTCAGTTCTACACAGATCTTCCTGATTATATGTTTACACCTGATAAACTTGAATTCAAGAGAGATGCAAATATGCTTAAAGGCGGACTCGTTTACGCTGACTATATAACAACAGTAAGTGAAACATATGCAGAGGAAATAAAGACTCCTGAATATGGTGAACAGCTTGACGGACTTTTAAGAGCAAGAAGTTTTTCACTCAGAGGAATTGTAAATGGTATTGATTACCAGATTTATAATCCTGAATCTGATCAGAAAATTGACTTCAGATATAATATAAATAATTTCAGAGCGATGAAAGACAAGAACAAACTTGCACTCCAGAAACAGCTTGGACTTCCACAGGATAAGAACAAGTTTATGATAGGCATTATTTCAAGACTTACAGACCAGAAAGGTCTTGACCTTGTAAATTGGGTAGCTGACAGATTAACAGATCCATATACACAGTTTGTCGTTATTGGTACAGGTGAACAGAGATACGAAGATATGTTCCGTTATTATCAAGGAAAATATCCTGACAGATTTTCAGCAAATATCTGTTATTCAGACCCACTTGCACATAAGCTTTATTCAGCGGCTGATCTTATGATGGTTCCTTCACGTTTTGAACCTTGCGGTCTTACACAGCTTATTGCTTTAAGATATGGCACACTTCCTCTTGTTCGTGAAACAGGCGGACTTAAAGACACAGTTGAACCATACAATGAATATTCAAACACAGGTACAGGTTTCACATTCACAAATTATAATGCAGAAGATATGCTTTCTGTTATCAATTATGCAAAGCAGGTTTATTTCGATACACCTGAAAAGTGGAACGAAATGGTTAAGAGAGGTATGCAGAAAGACTTTTCATGGAACGCATCAGCATTGCAGTACGAAGGTATGTATAACTGGCTTACTTATTGATTTTTTAGCTTGTAAAACAAAAAGTCTCCTTTATCGGGAGACTTTTTTAATGAGGAATTAGGAATTAGGAATGGTGATGTCAGCTTCGCTGACGGGTTTTTAACCTCTCCACCGCCTGACGGCGGTCCCCCTCTCCTTTCAGGAGAGGCTTTAGGTAGACATACTTGTTTAATTTGCAAGGTTATTATTACAGGCTCTCCTGAAAGGGGAGCTGGCAAGCCGTAAGGCTTGACAGAAGGGTCTTAGATAGGTCACCAAACGGCGGCACCACAATTTCTCACTCCTCATTATTAATAACATGGGGTAAATTGGCTGCGGCGACACGTCGCTTTATCATTGATTTATGACATAAACGACAGTTTTAAACGTCTTTTTTTGTCACCTAATCACATAAACAGATTTTTAATTGCAGAAATTTGGGAAAAACTATTGACAAAATCAAGAAAATGTAATAAAATAAAAGTTACAAAAAATAGAAAAAAGAATGTGTTTGAAAGGACATGTGTAGAATGAACAAAGAATACAAATCGGGCAATGTTAAACCACTTCATGTGGCTTTATCAGTCTGTATAATTGGTGTGGCGGCTTTAAGCATTGCACTTTCAGGTTCGATAAGTAAACTGAAATCAGATGGAGATAAGGCGGTTCAGGGAATTGCAGAAGTACCTGAGGCAACTTATGAAACAGCACTTCCTGTTGAGAGCGGTGCTCCAAAGGAAGATGCTATTCAAAATGCCTCACTTGTGTATCCGACTGTAAGTTCTGATGTTAAAGAACTTGATGACAGCCTTATTCTTGCAAATTATGCTGTACTTGTTGATTTAAGTACAAACCAGATAATTGCAGAGAGAAACCCTGATACAAAGCTTTATCCGGCATCAATGTCCAAGGTAATGACAATGATTGTTGCACTTGAGCATCTTTCTGACCTTGACACAACTTTCACAATGACTTCAGATATACTTGATCCGCTGAAAGTTGAAGGTGCATCTCTTGCAGGATTTTCAGATGGTGAAAAAGTTACTGTTAAAGATTTGCTTTACGGCTGCGGACTTTCAAGCGGTGCAGAAGCAACAACAGCACTTGCAATTCTCGTTTCAGGTTCAGAAAGTGACTTCGTTGCACTTATGAACCAGAAGGCACAGGAACTCGGACTTGTTAATACTCATTTTAACAACTGTACGGGTCTTCACGATGAAAATCATTATACAACAGCAACAGACCTTGCAATGATGATGGAATATGCTATGCAGAATGAACAGCTTAAAACAATTCTTTCAACATATCAGTACACAACTTCTTCAACAGACCAGCATCCGAATGGTGTTCAGCTTGAAAGTACAACATTTGAAAAGATGTATGGCAACGAAGTTGAAGGTATGACAATTGTTGCAGGAAAAACAGGTTTTACAGATGAAGCGGGATACTGTCTTTTGAGTTACGCTGAAGACGGCGAAGGTAAGGGTTATATTTGTGTTGCTGCAAAATCTCAGGGAAGAAAAGGTGCTATATATGATACACTTAACATCTATGGAACAATAGACGGCGGATATTATGCACCAACAACAACTGAAGCACCAACAGAAGCTCCTACACAGGCACCTGCAACTCAGCAGCAGGCAGTGGAAGATAATCAGGGGGACGCTGTAGAAGATAATCAGGAAGATAATGTACAGCAGGAACCTGAACAGACAGAAGCACCGGCACAGGCTGAAACAGACGCACCTGTACAGGATCAGGGCGGAGAAGATGCACCTGTTGCAAATGATGATGCACAGGCAAATAATCAGAAAAAAGATATAAATTCTCCTGTTGAATCAGCTGCATAAAATAGAAAAGAAAAACAACAAACAAAACGTAAAAAGATATGCATTTAATGCATAAAGAATTGTTGGGAGACAAGAATGAACGCAGACAGAAAGAACACACGTTCAGAAGGCTCTAAACTTTCAAGGGGTTTTTGGGTAGGATTTACCCTGCTTTTGGCAATAAGTTTACTTGTCTTTCTGAATGCTCCGTATCATAGTTTTCTCCGAAAATTCAACCCTTCTGAAATAAAACACGATGATGTGATAGGTTCAGCATTGGTAGAAACGGAGGAAAGTCAGGAAAATATTTCCGTTGAAAATATAAACGACAATCCAAACAGCAATGCAAATTATCTCACAGCAGATTCTTTTACAACAAAAGTTCTGACATCTGATGATATACATAGCGGTGATCTTGTACTTGTCAATGAAGAATATCCATATATAGGTGACACAAGCGATTTTACCGATTATAATCAGGAAGAGATAAACGGCTATTGGGTATCAACATATAAGCTTTCATTTCAGAAAAAAATTGCTTCAGGAATAAAGGAACTTGCAAAGGCGTACAATGATAATTTTAATAATGATAAGCGTTTCTTTGTTTACAATACTTCTGATACAGATACATCAGCCTATCCGCTTTATGCGGAAAATATTCCCGAAAGAGCGTCAGGATATTGCGTTGATATTGCACTTAAAGCAGAGGGTTCTGGAGCGGTTGCAATAAGCGATGAAGTGGCACTTTGGCTTAGTGAAAATTGTTACAAGTATGGATTTATCGTTGGCGAACAGCCTTATCATTTAAGATATGTTGGGAAGGCGAATGCCTCGGTTATGACACAGCTTAAAATGAACCTTGAAGAATATCTTGACTTTTTAAAGGACTATACATATGAATCACCTTATTGTTTTGAAGCAAATCAGCATTCATATGAAATATTCTATATTCCAAGTCAAGGTGAAAGCACAGATGTAGTTGTTCCGAAAAGCAATGATTATTATATTTCCGGAAATAATGTTGACGGATTTATTGAAATAATTTTAGTGGATAATCCTAATCAGTAATAGAGAAATAAAAACGGCTGAATTTACGTCAGCCGTTTAATTTTAGTAAAAAGAAAGGCATATATAAGATGAAAAGAAAATACTTGAAATTAACAGCTTTAGCATTTGCTTTATCTTTTGCAATGCTTTCAGCTTGCGGAAATAAAGATGAAGATAAAAAAGATGTTGAAATAAATACAATAGATTCAAATGAAGCTATGTCAACAACGGAAGAAGCAGGTTTCGATGGTTCATATCAGATTTCGCTTCTAAAAAAAGATTGCTGGATTGATAAAACATCGGCTATAACTTATTATTTTAGTGAAGATATGAATTTTACCGAAAAAGACAAAGATGGCGAAGAGAAAAAAGGAACATATGATGTTACAGGTTCGGACGGCTACCCTATACTTGAATTGAAGTATGATGATAACACAAAAACATCTTATATTATGCTTTTTAATTCAGAAAAATCTTTAACACTTACAAATTCTGAAACAAACAAGGAATATCAGCTTATAAATAAAAAAGAAAAGGAAGAAACATCTAAAAATGATTCGTCTTCATACAGTGTTAATTTTGAAACAATGAGTCAAACAGATATTTCATATCCTGTTATAAGCGGGTGGAAACAGGAAGATGCACAGGAAAAGTATAACGAAGAATTTAAAAATGATGTTCAGGGTATAATTGATGATGCCGAATCATCAGAAAATGTTTCATTGGATTTTGAAATTGAATATATGGACGATAACACGCTTTCAATAGTCGGAAAGGGTGATGTTTACAGTATGGGTGCAGCACATCCTTATTCTGTCATTTTATGTTATAATATCGATATGCAGAGCGGCGAAGAAATATCTCTTGCAGATAAAATTGACATAAATTCAGCATCTGAAAATTTCTTTAATAAAAAAGGCTGTGAAAGCGTTTCAGATGAAATTACACTTGATGATATAATTGATGTTTCAATGTTTGAATCGGTGGAAGATGTATCTTCATACATGACAGAAACAAAATATTTTTACCTTGACAGCAATGGAAAAATATGTGTTTATTTTGAAGTTCCATATGTGTTAGGCGGATATGCAGCTGTAAGGTTTGATTAATTTTAAATTTCTTATTCAACAAAATTATTGACTTATTTGTGGAAATATGATATAATACAAAGTGTTTTATAGTTTGAAATAAAAACCAAATCTGAAAGGATAATAGATATTATGTCAAAAGAAATACCATACAAAATATATTTACCTGAAAGTGAATTGCCAAATCAGTGGTATAATGTACGTGCTGATATGAAGAACAAGCCTGCACCACTTCTTAATCCTGCGACTCATAAACCTGCAACTTTAGAAGAACTTTCACAGGTTTTCTGTACAGAACTTGCAAAGCAGGAACTCGATGAAAACGATGCATATATAGATATTCCGCAGGAAATTCAGGATTTTTACAAAATGTATCGTCCTGCACCGCTTGTAAGAGCATATTGCCTTGAAAAAGCACTTGATACACCTGCTAAAATTTACTACAAGTTTGAAGGTAACAATACATCAGGTTCACATAAACTTAATTCTGCAATTGCACAGGCTTATTATGCAAAGAAACAGGGACTTAAAGGAGTTACAACAGAAACAGGAGCAGGTCAGTGGGGAACAGCACTTTCAATGGCTTGTTCATATATGCACCTTGACTGTAAGGTTTATATGGTAAAGGTTTCATATGAACAGAAGCCTTTCAGACGTGAAGTTATGAGAACATATGGTGCATCAGTAACACCTTCACCATCTGATACAACAGAAATAGGAAGAAAAATTCTTAAAGAATTTCCTGGAACAAACGGTTCTCTTGGCTGTGCAATTTCAGAAGCTGTTGAAGTTGCGACACATACAGAGGGTTACAGATATGTTCTTGGTTCAGTTCTTAATCAGGTTCTTTTACATCAGAGTATCATAGGACTTGAAACAATGAAAGCGTGCGATATGTACGATATAAAGCCTGATGTTATAATTGGCTGTGCAGGCGGCGGTTCAAACCTTGGCGGACTTATTTCACCATTTATGGGAAGAAAACTTCGTGGAGAGGCTGATTATCAGTTTATAGCAGTTGAACCGGCATCTTGCCCGTCACTCACAAGAGGTGCATTTGCATATGATTTCTGTGATACAGGTAAAGTTTGCCCACTCCAGAAGATGTATACACTCGGAAGCGGATTTATGCCGTCACCAAATCACGCAGGCGGTTTAAGATACCACGGTATGTCGAGTATTCTTTCACAGCTTTATCATGACGGACTTATGGAAGCAAGAAGTGTTGAACAGACATCTGTATTTGATGCAGCAACTAAATTTGCAAGAGTTGAAGGTATACTTCCGGCACCTGAAAGCAGCCATGCAATCAGAGTTGCAATTGATGAAGCACTTAAATGCAAGGAAACAGGCGAAGAAAAAACAATTCTCTTTGGACTTACAGGTACAGGTTATTTTGATATGTATGCTTATGAAAAATTCAATGATGGTAAAATGAGCGATTACATTCCGACAGATGAAGAAATAGCGGCTTCACTTGCAAATCTTCCAAAAATAGATTAATTAAAAATATCACTATATCGGGACTGGCATTCAGTTCCGATATTTTTTAAATTAATAATAAATTAAGTTTTGGTTCACCATTTTTTTTTTTTT